>JBBTTN010000122.1:0-1514 GCA_038064235.1 Patescibacteria group bacterium | reverse complement strand
TATGGTAAAACCGAGGATTATGTGAGCTCGCTCAAAATGATTTTTGCGGATGGGGTGGAGTGTGTGGTCAAGCCACTCTCCAAATCCGAGCTTGACGACAAAATGGCCCAGAATGATTTTGAGGGTAAAGTTTACCGCGAGCTTTATAAATTGATTACCGAAAATTCGGAAAAAATAAAATCCGCCAAACCGCAAGTGTCAAAAAATTCCGCCGGCTATTATTTATGGAATGTGTGGGACGGAAAAATTTTTAATTTACCAAAATTGATCACAGGTTCACAAGGGACGCTAGGGATAATTACGGAAATCACTTTTAAACTAGTGTCGGTTAAACCGGTTTCCAAATTACTGGTGATTTTCTTAAAAGATTTGCAACCGGTGGCAAAATTAGTGAATGAACTTTTGCCGTTGAAGCCGGAGAGTATTGAATCTTACGACGACAACACCATTTATTTAGCGTTGCGGTTTTGGCGGGGGATTTTGAAGGCAATGAAGATCCAGCATTTTTTTCGTCTAGTTTGGAGTTTTGTGCCGGAGGCGTTAATGATTTTGCGCGGGGGCATTCCCAAGTTGGTGGTGCTGGTGGAATTTGCCGGTACCGACGAGGCGGAGATTGATGAAAAATTGCGTCAAGCTTCAGCGCGGATGAAAGCGTTAGGCCTTCATCGGCGCGTAACTAAAACCACTGAAGAAGCCGAAAAGTATTGGACGGTCAGGCATGAAAGTTTTAATTTGCTTCGCCAACATGTGAAGGGTAAACGCACCGCGCCGTTTATTGACGATATTATTGTTAAGCCGGAATATCTCTCGGAATTTTTGCCGGCGTTGACCAAAATTCTTGACCGCTATAAATTAAATTACACCGTGGCCGGCCACGCCGGTAACGGCAACTTCCACATTATTCCGCTAATGGGGCCGAAGGAATTGGCGGTTAAAAAGGTGATTACCGAAGTGTCAGATTTAGTTTACGATTTAGTGATTAAATATCATGGTTCAATTACCGCTGAGCATAATGACGGTATTATTCGCACGCCGTATTTGAATAAAATGTTCAGCGCGGAAATTTTGGAACTTTTTCGTCAGACTAAAAACATTTTTGACCCGCAAAATATTTTCAACCCCGGCAAAAAAGTTAACGGCACGCTTGAATATCTCCGCGAGCATCTTTCGGCGGAAGTGAGTTGAGTTTAAAGTAAATAAATTTATGAAAAAATTAAATAAAATGAAATCCACTTATTTTATTTTTCCTCTCGCGCTTGCTTCCCTTTTTATCGGTCGTTATCTCGGTCAATTTATTATTCCCAGCGATAATTTTACTTCAGCGGTTATTTTTTCAACCGCCTCAACCTCGGCTTATATCGCAAATTTGAATAATCAATTTCAAAATCTTGCCAATTTATACCGCTCGGCTTCAGTTGAGAATCAAGTCGCCCTAGGCATCAATCTCAAAACAATTTCCTTTGATCGCAAACACGAAATGAAAGCGTTGGCGAAAATTAATCCTAAAGTTTTCT
>JBBTTN010000121.1:0-4510 GCA_038064235.1 Patescibacteria group bacterium | reverse complement strand
AATTAAAGTTTTCTTTCGGCTCTGATCACCGGCATACATTCCGCCCACTTGCGGAATTGTGACATGCGACTCATCAATGATGGTTAAAAAGTCCGGTTTGCCATCGGGAGTTTGGGGAAAATAAGCAAGTAAAGTATCCGGCGGTTCACCCGCTGGCCTGCCAGACATATGGCGCGAATAATTCTCAATCCCCGAACAATACCCCGTCTCACGGATCATCGCGATGTCGTAATTGGTTCGGCGTTTTAAACGCTCAGCTTCAAGAATTTTCCCTCCCTTGTTTAACCACTTTAAATGTTCATCGAGTTCTTCTTTAATCAATTTGATCGCCCGTGTTACCTCCTCTTTAGTGGTCACAAAGTGTTTAGCCGGAAAGAGAAACGCGTCTGTTAATTCCGTCAAAATTTCTCTACTCACCGGATTAACTTTCTGAATTTGGGTTATGCCAGCTGGCGCAAGAGTGATAGAAAAAATCACTTCCTCGCCGGTGGGCATCACTTCCACTCTATCACCGGTAGCGCGAAAAGTGCCCGGGGTAAGATCAGCCGAGGTGCGTGTATAATGATTTTTAATTAAATTTAAAAATAATTCTTGTCGCGTTAAAGGTTCGCCCACTTTAATTAAAAGATTCGCCTTTTCATATTCTTCAGGACTGCCGAGACCGTAAATGCAGGAAACGGAAGCTACGATAATTACATCTTTACGCGTGAGCAGTGCTTGGGTAGAGGCGTGTCGGAGTCGATCAATTTCTTTATTAATTTGCGCGTCCTTTTCAATATAAGTATCGGTGATTGGCATATACGCCTCGGGTTGATAGTAGTCATAATAAGAAACAAAATAATGCACGGCGTTTTCCGGAAAAAAATCGCGATACTCTTGCGCCAATTGCGCCGCCAGAGTTTTATTATGAGCAATCACGAGCGTGGGCTTATTTACTTTCGCGATCACATTGGCAACAGTAAAGGTTTTACCCGAACCGGTGACACCAAGCAAGGTTTGTTCGTGGTCGCCACGGTTAAGCCCATTAAGTAATTGTTTAATCGCTTCAGGTTGATCGCCCGCTGGTTTAAACCTAGATTTTAAAATAAATTTATTTGACATAGGAATTTTTAAATTCAGTAAAGCGGTTATCAAGAATTGCTTGACGGATATTTTTTACCAAATTAACAATAAAATATAAGTTATGAATTGATGCCAAAGTGTTGGCAAGAATTTCCTTAGCGCGAAAAAGATGAGCAAGATAAGCGCGAGAAAAGTTTAAACAGGTATAACAAGCGCAACCTTTTTCCACCGGCGCAAAATCTTCCCGAAATTGATTATTCAAAATATTGATGCGACCAGCTTTAGTCCACAAAGCACCATTACGCGCCTCGCGCGTGGGCGCCACACAATCAAAAGTGTCCACGCCCATTTCCACCGCGGAAAAAATATCTTCCACCGCGCCAATACCAAGCAAGTGGCGCGGTTTCTCCTCCGGTAAAATTTTATTAACCCAACCTACTGCCATATCAATATCTTTTTTTATAAACGAACCGCCGATGCCAAAACCGTCAAAGTCCATCGCGCCGATAGTTTTGGCGCTCAACTCGCGAAGGTCTTGATATCGTCCACCTTGCACAATACCGAATAAAGCTTGAGAAAAAACCGAGGGTAGTCCTTGGGCATCTTTAATGACTACCCTCGGTTTTTTCAGGTTCAATCTCTTATGTTCTTCAAGTGACCTTTTCGCCCAAGCATGTGTGCGTTCCAGCGCCTCTTTTTGATAGTCATAACTGGCCGTGGAAGCGGTACATTCATCAAAAGCAAAAATAATATCCGCGCCAAGATTATGTTGAATTTCAATTGAGCGCTCGGGCGTAAAACGATGCTCACTGCCATCGCGTGGCGAGCGAAAAGTTACTCCATTGTTATCTATTTTTGCGGGAGGGAATGAAGGCAAGGACTCTCCTTGGGCTCCCTTAAGGAGAGTCCTTGCCTCCGACTCTAGGTCTGACCTCGGTGTCAATTTTGCAATCTTACTCACACTTTTACCAAACGCTTCACCGAGCGAAAACACTTGAAAACCACCAGAATCAGTAAGAGTTGGTCCATGCCAATTCATAAATTTACCCACTCCCCCACCCGCCTTCACAATCTTTTCACCCGGCTCAAAATATAGATGATAAGTGTTGGCAAGCACCGTTTCAGCGCCTAAACTCTTGAGCATCTCGGGCGTTAAGGCCTTCACCGTTGCTTTGGTTCCCACCACCGTAAACGCCGGCGTGTGGATTTCGCCATGCGAAGTTTTTATCACTCCGGCGCGACCAAGCGCGTTAGGGATTTTTTTCTCTATCTTGAAATTCAAAGCCATTACCTATTCTTATCAAATTCTGCCAATTTAGCCAAATACTTAATTACAGCGCGCACATACTCAGCATGACTCCACACCAGTGGCGCCACGGAAAGCGCCTCGCCGGTATGCGGATTTAATTGTTCGGAAAGAATCCCGGAAGACGAAGAATATTTTAACGCCCAGCGAAAAATCTCAATTACCGGTTCCAAATCTTTTTCATTTTTTGCGCTATCAATTAAATAACCGGCCGTCCATAAAGTGGGCACAAACCACGGATTGCCCGGAGTATTTTTATCCACTTGATAATAAATATCGCCAGCGTAGCGCGCGATTCCGCCCACCGAGGTGTTAACGCGCGTCGCCTGTTCGGTAGTTTGAAGCGCTCGCCTCAAGCGTTCATCATCGGGTGGCAAAACTTTAAACTCGTAAATTCCAAAAACACTAGACGCGTCAATTGTTTCGTCATAAACCAACTCATCATCATTAAATGAAAGCATTTTGTAAAAAATCCCCCGCTTGTCATCATACAAATAACGCAGAATCGCTTCTTTAACCTCGCGCGCCGTTCGCCGATAAGTGTCTTCATTTTTTATTTTGCCCAATAGTTTGGCAAAGTCGCTCGCCACAGTTAACGCGCCATAAACTGCGCTGGCTGTAAAAGTAGCAACGCCCCACTTCTCTTCCCAAAGGTCATAGCTCGGTTTAGGCAAACCAGTGCGCGAATCGCGATAAAGCACCATAAAATCGGCCGTTTTCCGAATCAATGAATTATAAATTTCTTCAATAAATTCCAAATCTTTTGTCACCAAGTAATATTCCCACAAAGCATAAAGTACCAACGCTGTTTCGTCTTCTTGAATTGGCAGTTGGGCTTGACCATTACGAAACCACGGATGCCATGAACTGCCAGGCGAACCGTCGGGGCTATATTTATGCATCAAATAACCTTCATCAGAAATAACTTTATTACAAAATGAAAAAAAAGTTTTTGCCACTCCGCTATCACCGACTTTAATTAACGCCAGCGCGGTAAAAGCAGCATCGCGTGGCCAAACATAAGCGTAAGTGTCTTTGCCTTTTTGAAGCGCGTTGGAATCACCAGAGGCGATAATCGCACCATTGGTTCCAGCATGCGCCCGCATCATTAAAAGCGATTGATTGAAAAGTCTAACTAAATCTGGCGCTAATCCGTGAAAATTAAAATTCTCGCGCGTGACCCAAGCTTGCCAATAATTTTGCGTTGTTTCCACCAAGTGACCAGCGCCCTTTGCCAAAACATAGTCATTTAATTCCGTCGCTTCTTTAATTGAAGTGGCCACGGTCAGCCAATAATATAAAATTTTAGTTTCATCAGCTTTGTAAATGCCGGTTAAGCCGATAAAAGAATCAGCCGGACCGTGCTCAATCGGATTTTTTTCCAACACGCCGTCAATCGCGTCATATTGCGTGCCCTCTTTGCCGTCAATGCCAAAAACGCCGGTGCTAAAATCATCAAAAGCGCGACCTTCAAGTTGAGCGTTAATCAACACCGCGCGTTGATTGCGATAATGAATAATTGTGTTGTTGGACGGATTATAATAAGCGGTGTGCGCGGCGGTGGACTCGGTGAGCTCAAATTGGTGACCAAAAAATATTTTAATTTTCCGTTCGCGATACGCCAAATTTTTAATTAAAATCTTTCGCACAAAAATATCCTTTTCGTTATAAACCAAATCGTTTAAAAAAAGCGAGAGTTCCAAATCTTTATGAAGCGCGGTAATTTCTCCCGCGAGCACATTTTTTTCCGCTTTAACTTCAATCTTCCAACCACCGTCGTCAAGAAACGAAAATACGCCGTCCACCCACACGCCCATACGATGCACTAAGCGCCCACCCACCTGATTTTCCAAACCAATATAGGGGAAGTAAAGATCCCGCACCTGCGCGTGTTCGTCTAAGTTAAGCAAAATGCGACCATTGCCGATGGTAAGAGCCTTGGCCATTTTGGTTTAAAGTTTGTAACGCTTTAAAGCTTTGGTAACAGCGGTATGAGTGGCGGAAATAGTTTTGGCTTTTTTAGAAAGGCTTGAATTAAAACTTAATCCTTCTCTTTTAATTTCTTTTAATAAATTGTGATCTACAAAACTGGTGCTAAAAGACAGTAACCATTCACTTGTTTTTTCCATAAACTTCCTGTTT
>JBBTTN010000120.1:0-4047 GCA_038064235.1 Patescibacteria group bacterium | reverse complement strand
CGCGAAACTTGAAAGCGATCGCGAAACGCGGCGCCTTGCCGGTAAACCCGAGTTTATTTTGTAAATCGCGCTCATTAACCTTAACCACCACGCCGTCTAAACCGTAGTCCAAATTTTTCCCCGCTTTTTGCCACTTCAGCCAAAATTTAATTACCTCATCAATATTGGCGCACTCTTGATAATTTTTATTCACTCTAAACCCTAACTCCGCCAAAGTTTTGAGTTCTTCAATTTGAGTTTTTGGTATCGCCTCACTTGAAAGCGCGAGGTCATAAATAAAACTGTCTAACTTTCGTTCCGCCACAATTTTGGGATCCAACTGCCGAATGGTGCCCGCCGCCACATTCCGCGGGTTAGCGTAAAGTTCTTCACCCGCCTTCTCACGCCCTTTATTTAATTTGGCAAAATTTTTTTTACTTAAATAAACTTCGCCTTCCACAATAATTTTTTCAGGCACTTTATTTTTTCCTTCCCCGCTCGCGCGAAGCGCGAGCGGGATAGACTCAATCGTCCGCACATTCGCCGTCACCTCTTCACCCGTCACGCCGTCACCGCGCGTGGCGGCGGTTTTCAACAACCCATTTTCGTAAGTCAGGACAATTTTAAAACCGTCAATTTTTAGCTCCATACTGTAAACAACCTCACTCACGCCCAACAATTTCTTCACCCGCGTATCAAAGTCCCGAATATCTCCTTCAGTAAACGCGTCATTAAACGACCACTGCGCCACCTCATGGCGGACCTTCACAAATTGCGCCAACGGTTTGCCCGCCACCCGTTGGCTCGGCGAGTCAGGCGTGACTAATTCCGGAAACTCCGCTTCCAGTTTTACCAATTCATCTTTGAGCGAATCCAGCGCCTCGTCCGAAATCTCTTGCCGATCCTCGGTATGATAAATCTCCCGATGATAATTTATCACCGACCGAAGTTTTGTAATACGAATTTTAGCTTTATCTAACCCTTCAGACATATATCACTATCCTACCGCCAAGTGGCAGGAAATCAATATTTATTAAAAACGAGATAATAGGCTAGTCTGCACTTGCCGAGAACCAACTCCATATGTGCCAGTAACTGTAAATTCTTCTGTTCTTTTATTTCCATTACCCGTATCAATTGCTTTATTAATTACGACATCGACAGTACTATTTGGACCAAAACCAAAAGTATATTTACTTACAACTTGTGTGGATGTTTCGGTGGTTGTGTATGGAACAGTGGTGGGATTAGTGACAGCATTACAATCAAGGGAGCTAATTGAGGAAAAAGGGGGGTTGGGGAGATGTTGTTGGTTAGGGGCATATATGTTAGCTGGGTTACTAGTATCAAATTTACCAAAGTAATTATAAATAGAAGTAGAATCAATTGGATTGAAATTATTATAAGATTTAATACAATCTCTTACCCAATCAGCAATATAAAAAGAAAGCTGAGCTGATTCCACAGTTGAAGAGAGTACAATTTGCCGATAAGAAATATCAAAAAGACTAAGACTAACCGTGAGTACTATACTCACAAGAAGAACGGCATAAAGCAATACAAATCCATTTTTAATCATTGGACAAATAAAGCGGTATTTAATGAATAAGACTTGGGCGCACCTTTTTCATCCCAAGTTACAGTTATGTTTACCTTGGCACTAGTTGAATTAACACTAGTAATAATAATTTTTTTAGTAAAAGTAGGACCAGAACCAAGTGTAATTTGGCAGTCGGCGATAGTGTTACATTTATATAATAAGAGTCCAGATGATTCATTTTTCACAATACAACCATTATTTAAATTAACACAAAAATCAAAATTATTATTCCAAAATGATGAAGCGCCAATATTAATATTATAATCTCGCATTGCTCTTATTGCCTCAAGTTCCCCTTGGGCCAAATAACTGGCGGTAACTTTATTTTTAGTTGAAATACCGTCCGAAATAGCTCTAGTAGCTAAAACTAACGGTCCAAGCACGCCAATTAGAAGCACTGATATTGCCACCAAAGATTCTACTAACGTAAAACCTCTTTTATTTATAAATATATTGTTTTTAGAAATTGTTTTCATTTTAATTTCCGCGATTTACCGCAAAAGTTCTAATATCAAATTCCGTTTTATATTTAGTCCCATCAGCCACAATTCCAGTAAGTTCGATTGAAACCCTTGGCACGGTAGTGCCATCATTACCAGGATCACTATACACATTATTAGAACCTCCTACTATAAAATTTAACTTGATTATATTCACTTCTGGAGAAGTAACTGCCATCCAAGGACCAGTATTTGGATTATCGTTATTAAAAGAATATTGGATTTCTCCATGCCCACTGACCGTAACTAATTTATAAGCTACAGGAATTTTATTAGAAGATAGATTGCAGTAAATCATGTCGCGAGACGGCAGACTTGCACAATCATCTCTATAAGTCATAAAAGTAATAGACTCAGAACCTCCAGAACAATTAATTCCAATTGAATTATAATCGATGAGGGTGGCAGGATTTTCACAACGATAGATTCCCCCCAACTTCATCTCAAACGCCATTTTGTTGAGGGCGAAGTTGACATTATCTACGGCGAGTTTGATGGCTTGAGCTTTGCGGTTGATATCACTGGCGGTGATTAAAGCGCCGGTGGCGATCATTGCCACCACCACAAAAATTGACACCGCCACCATGATTTCAACAAGAGTAAATCCCGTTAGAAACCGCGAGGGCTCGCAGCGACCCTCTGTTTCTAACGGGATGAATCCGCCTGATTTTTTAGTAAAAGTTTTCATAAGTTAGCAAGAATAGTTACCACTCAATGGAACATCTTTAGTATATATATGTCCTGTACTCCAGATAATTACATCTTTTTTTAAATTTGGATCTCTCGTTGAACTAATCCTAATAATCGCACAACTACCAGGAGATAAACCCCCACCTGAACCATTATAAAACTGAGCGTCAGGATATACTCGACGAAACATAATGTTAATGCTATTAGGTGTGGTCGCCACAGAACCACAACTATTTGAGCTTGTGCAATAAGAAATACCGGAAATTATAATACCCCCTGGTAATGTAAATTTTTCCATACACTCAGTTGTTGTTCCTCCGCAATGGTCAACATAGTCATAATAGTTTTGATAATTACCTGATTTATCCCCAAAAACTATAAAAGATTTTTTATCAATTCCTGCAGGAAGACCCAAAAGTGTAATACTAAAATATAAACCATATGCCCTAACTTGATTTCCATCTGGTAACTGCCTCCCACTGTTGCCATAGACTTGGGCTTGGCGGGCGACGAGGGCGATTTGTTGAGCGACAAGACCGACGGAGGTTTGGTCGCGGAATTTGGGGAGATTGGCGAGGACGACGCCCGTCATAATCGTGAAGATGCTAATGACCACCAAAAGTTCTAGCGCGGTAAATCCCGTTAGAAACCGCGAGGGCTCGCAGCGACCCTCTGTTTCTAACGGGATAAATCCCCGATTATTTTTATTAAATTTAAAAAAGTTGAAGAACATTGATTTGAAAAAAGAAAACGATTAACAAACCGAAAATGAGAAAGGGTGCGAAAGGAATCTCGCTTTTAATTGTAAATGATTCACCGCGCCGGCGCAATCGGTTGAGCGTAATAATTGCCAAACCAAAAATCGCGCCACTCCAAAAAGCAAGCGTGAGCGCCGAGAGTCCGGCAGTCGCGCCTAATAAAAAGCCGATGCCAAGCGCCAACTTGGCATCGCCAAAACCAAGCCACTTCCCACGCGAGACTAGCCACAGTGTGGCAAAAAAAGCGAAGAAATAAAGTCCGGCCAGCAAGCGTTCCGGGTCTTGCCACCACGCCAGTACCGCGCTTGCCAAAATAAACGCGTAAACCATGCCGTTCGGAATAATTTTGTGACGCAAATCGTAAACGGCAATTATTATCAGCAAACTCATCACGAGCCAATTGATGATCAATAAAAAAATCAGTTCGTAAGGAAAATCAGTCAAGGAAAAATTAGTGGGGAAAAACTTCCAAGTTACGCCTAAAAATAAAATCGCCGTCATAAATTCCACCAGCGGATAT
>JBBTTN010000119.1:0-9635 GCA_038064235.1 Patescibacteria group bacterium | reverse complement strand
AAATCAAAGATGATAGATGGTTGTTAATTTATCATTAGGTTTTTATTTTGAGAGTGATAAATAAAGGAAACAGCAGTTTTGGGTTAGGGAAGTAGCCCTGATAAACAGAGTCTGGTTTCCTAGATTGAAAGGATAACTCAAAGCTAAAAGAGGGTCGGCGCTCAGGTTGTCTACGCCAACTGGAACCCGGACAATGGTCAGCTCAATGTGAACGCCAATGCGCTGGAGAACTCCAACCCGAATATCGGTTGCCGCCCCTCCCGCCGTCTCAGTTATTTATCATAAACCCCAAAGTTGCTTTTGGGGTTTATGATTGGCAGTTCCTAACAAATTTTATCCAACCTTGAGTTTGTTTGCCTGCTTCCTGTAAAGTTTTTTCTATTTCTAGATATTTCTGGCCATCAATCATTTGGCAATTTAGCGCTAAACGATGGAAAATTTTCAGCAGTTCAATTTTAGCATTGGCTCGTAATAGTATTTTTTCTTTCTCAAATTTGTTAGTCCCGTTGGCAATGATTACGAGTTCAATGGCGTCTAAAATTGCCTTCTCTATTTTTTCACCCAAAGTATACCGCTCAAATTTAGGGAGAGAAAATATAAGTTGATGTGCAGTCCAATATATTTTGACTAGGGTGGCGACTAAAGGTATTTCTAATTTCTCAAAATCATTATGATTAGTCATAAAAGTTATCCTGAATTATTTTCGCTTGATAATATTTTGTCTGCCTGGCAAAAGTATAAATCAGGCAAAACCCGAAAATATGATGTGATGTTTTTTGAGCGTCATTTGGAAGATAATCTGTTTAATCTTTATGACAGTTTGCGGTTTAACACTTATCAACATTCAGCCTATACGCATTTTCAGGTCTTTGATAGTAAAAAACGCGATATCCACAAAGCGGAAGTACGAGACCGTCTTGTTCATCAGATAATCTTTGATTATCTTGAAGAAATATTTGAACCGCTTTTTATTGCCGATTCTTATTCTTCCCGAAAACAGAAAGGGTCACATCGGGCGATTCAGACTTTTCGTTATTTTTCTAAATTATTACAAACAAAAAGAGGACAAGTTTTTGTTTTTAAATGCGATATTAGAAAGTATTTTAATAATGTCAAACAAGATATTCTATTAAAAATAATAAAAGGGAAAGTGGTGGACGAGCGTATTTTTGAAATAATTCAGGTAGTCGTTTCAAGCTTTAAGGAGGAAAATCATATAGGGATGCCTCTTGGTAACATTACCAGTCAAATTTTTGCTAATATTTATTTAGATAAACTAGACCAGTTTGTAAAAAAAGAATTGGGAGCCCGATATTATATTAGGTATAACGATGATTTTGTGATTATGAATAATTCTAAATTGGTCTTAGAAAAATATTTGCCAAAAATCAGGGAATTTTTAGACAAGAAGTTAAAATTGGAAGTACCAGCTGAAAAAACATCCATTCGGAAAATAGAGTGGGGAGTGGATTTTTTGGGTTACATTATTTTACCTAACGCGATTTTACTTCGTCCTAAAACCAAACAAAAAATTTTTGAGAGATTAACTGAAGAAAATATTTACTCCTATTTAGGTTTGTTAAAATATTGCAATTCCTACACTTTAAAACAAAAAATTATTTCTATTTTTGATAATCGGGAAGAATATGATATATTATACCCATGAAATTTGAAGCCTTAAAACCTAAAATTATTCCGGAAGAAACTGAATCTTCATCAGAAACGGAAAATCAAGAAAAAATTGTTTTAATTAAAGAGTTAGAAGAACAGATAAAAGCAGTGGAAACTGCCAAAGAGCGGTTAAAAGACGCCCTAACAGAAGCGGAAAAATCAGATGATTGGACTTTAGTTAATGAAGCGGAGTTTCTTCTACAAAGCGCGCTTTCCCTCGCTAAAACTACTCAAAGGAAATTAGAAGGAAAAGAGACTGAACTCACCATCACCACTGATTATACTTACAAAAATGAAACGGGTAAGGAAATTACCGAGACTATTGAATTGGATTTTGAGCAGGAGATTTCTTCGCTGATTGAATTTTACAAAAAACATAAAATTGAGGTACCGGTTGATTTTGAAGAACAAATGCAAGACATTTGGCAGAGAAACTCGGAAGATCTGAGAGAGGCGATAGAAAAATATGGCTTTGATGAGACCTTGTTCATTCCTGGCGGATTATCTGTTCCTGATGTGCATACTAAAATGTCTGCTGGGCATAACGAAACTTATCAAGGAAGTAATTTTAGATCAAGTGGTTCATTTGAAGGTGTCAAGGAAAAGACGATTGAGCCGAGAATCATTTTGGTTCATAAAAATAGAGCCAAAAATTTGGCGGACCGATCAGAATTAAAAGAGACTTTAGGTAAAACGGCGGAGTCGTTTATTAAATCAGAGGAAACTATGTCTTTGACTGATTATTTAATCTATCAGAAGAAATATTTTGAAGAAACTGGTAAGCATTTGGATTCAGACACCTGGACTTGGCTTCCGGGTTCAAGGGTCGGCGCTCGGGTTGTCTGCGCCCGCTGGAGCCCGGTCGTTGGTCAGCTCATTGTGAGCGCCTATGCGCTGGGGAGCTCCAGCCCGTTTATCGGTTGCCGCCCCTCCCGCTGTTTCCTTTAAAAATAGGTAACTCGTAGCTTGAATCTTTTTATTTTCTTTTTCTTTTTTTAATTTTAACTTCAAAAATTTTAGTAAAATGTGTTTATGCGGGGTAATTTGTGATAAAATTAAAATTAATTAATGAAAAAAGAATCAAATAATTTTGCTTTCATTGACGCCCAAAATGTTTATTTATCAATAAAACGACTTGGTTGGGATTTAGATTGGAATAGATTTCGTGTGTTTTTGGCTGAGCGTTTCGGTGTCAAAAAAGCCCAGCTATTTATTGGGCTGGTGCCAGGTAATACTGCTTTGTATCAATATCTGCAATCTGCTGGTTTTGAGTTAGTTTTTAAAGATACGATTGAACTTAAAGACGGTAATCGCAAAGGTAATGTTGATGCTGAGTTAGTGTTATCTGCGGCGGCAATTGAATTTAACAATTATGATAAAGCAATTATTGTTAGTGGCGATGGTGACTTCTCTTGTCTGGTGGATTTTTTGCAAAAACAGGGTAAGTTAGAAGCAGTTATTGTGCCAGATGAATACAAATATTCTGCTTTATTAAAAAAATTTTCTACTCCTAAAAACAATATCATTTATTTCATTAACCGTAGTCAGCGTCTTTTGGAAAAGCGTTAAAATAAAGAAAGGGCTTCAATAGGGACGAAACCCTAGAGAAACCCTTTCGTTGAGATAACATGATGCTAGCAAAGACTTAATTTAAAGTCAAGCACTCCATTTTGAAGCTGATTATTGAATTGAGTTGTGTTATTATTACCTCTATGAAATTTGAAGCCTTAAAACCTAAAATTATTCCGGAAGAAACTGAATCTTCATCAGAAACGGAAAATCAAGAAAAAATTGTTTTAATTAAAGAGTTAGAAGAACAGATAAAAGCAGTGGAAACTGCCAAAGAGCGGTTAAAAGACGCCCTAACAGAAGCGGAAAAATCAGATGATTGGACTTTAGTTAATGAAGCGGAGTTTCTTCTACAAAGCGCGCTTTCCCTCGCTAAAACTACTCAAAGGAAATTAGAAGGAAAAGAGACTGAACTCACCATCACCACTGATTATACTTACAAAAATGAAACGGGTAAGGAAATTACCGAGACTATTGAATTGGATTTTGAGCAGGAGATTTCTTCGCTGATTGAATTTTACAAAAAACATAAAATTGAGGTACCGGTTGATTTTGAAGAACAAATGCAAGACATTTGGCAGAGAAACTCGGAAGATCTGAGAGAGGCGATAGAAAAATATGGCTTTGATGAGACCTTGTTCATTCCTGGCGGATTATCTGTTCCTGATGTGCATACTAAAATGTCTGCTGGGCATAACGAAACTTATCAAGGAAGTAATTTTAGATCAAGTGGTTCATTTGAAGGTGTCAAGGAAAAGACGATTGAGCCGAGAATCATTTTGGTTCATAAAAATAGAGCCAAAAATTTGGCGGACCGATCAGAATTAAAAGAGACTTTAGGTAAAACGGCGGAGTCGTTTATTAAATCAGAGGAAACTATGTCTTTGACTGATTATTTAATCTATCAGAAGAAATATTTTGAAGAAACTGGTAAGCATTTGGATTCAGACACCTGGACTTGGCTTCCGGGTTCAAGGGTCGGCGCTCGGGTTGTCTGCGCCCGCTGGAGCCCGGTCGTTGGTCAGCTCATTGTGAGCGCCTATGCGCTGGGGAGCTCCAGCCCGTTTATCGGTTGCCGCCCCTCCCGCTGTTTCCTTTAAAAATAGGTAACTCGTAGCTTGAATCTTTTTATTTTCTTTTTCTTTTTTTAATTTTAACTTTGATTATATTTTAGCTAAATCAGGTCAGCATTTGTGATACAATGTAGGCACTATGCTTACATTTATTGTTGTCGTTATTTTAACGGTGGTGATGTTGGTGAAGATTACTAATTTAAAAGAGCGGGTGATTAAGTTGGAAGGTTTGGTGGCGGGGAAAAAGTCAGTGACACCAGTCGCGCCAGATTATCAAACTGCGCCAAATTATGCGCAAGTTAACACACCAGTATCGTCTCCGGCGAGCGCGCTTTATCCAGCAATCGAAAGACCAAGCAAGTTTGGTTTGTGGCTTAAGGAAGATTGGTTATTAAAACTCGGTGCGTTACTTTTGCTCATCGGTTTTGGTTGGCTCACCAGTTACGCTTTTTTGCATAATTGGATTGGGCCGAATGGTCGGATTATGCTCGGATTGATGGCTGGCGTGCTATTTATCATTTTAGGTTTTTGGCGGATTCGCAAATATTTGCATCAAGGTGGAATTTTTTTGGTGCTCGGTTCCACGACGATTTTACTAACCACTTTTGCGGCGCAGGAAATTTATCAAACCTTTACCCCACTTATGGCGTTGGCGATAATGTTTTTGAGTACGGTGTTTGTGGCGGTGGCGAGTGTTAAATATAATGCTCGCACGCTAGCTTTAGCCAGTTTAATTTTGGCTGGCGTGGCGCCTTTCCTCACCAATTCTCCCACGACCGACTTTACGGCATTATTTATGTATTTAATGGTGGTGGTACTTGGGACAATTTGGGTTTCCGTGTTGATGGGTCACCGCGAGCTTACGCTCGCGGCGCTGGTGCTCGTCGTTTTGTACAGTTTACCTCATCTTACCTTTAATTTCGGTCGCGCCAATCTTGATGTCTTAATTTGGTTTGCTTACGCTTTTGCCGTAATCTTTTTTATTACCAATACTGCCAATCTCTTAAAAACTGGCGTTGATAAAATTACCGCTGATTTGTTAGCGGCGTTGGGTAATGGCTTATTACTTCTCATCTGGATTATGCGTGTGGCGCCGGCCGAGTGGCAAAGTCTGATTATTATTTTTTGGATGATGGTGTTTATGATTGGCGCTTTTGCGATTTTTAAAGTGACCAAAAAGTTTGAACCGTTTTTCGTTTATGCCGGGGTGGGGGTTGTGATGCTCGCGGCGGCAACTTTTGTGGAACTCAAGGATTCACTGGCGGTACTCACCATGGTTTACACCATTGAGAGTATGTTGGCGGCACTCCTAACTTATGCGGTGATTAAAAATTTAAAGTTAGCGGAACTTTCCAGTTGGTTACTCGTGGGACCGATTTGGCTTTCTTTTTCCAGTCTCACTTCGCGTCGTTGGGCGACGGGGGTGATTCATGAAGACTTTTTTGTCTTAGCGATTTTAGGCGTGGTTTTATTTACCCTGGGCTTATTCTTTTGGCAATTACGACAAGAGAGTAAAGATGGTAGCGAAACCAAAATGCCTAATTTGTTACTCGTGACGGGCTCGCTTTACGCTTATATTTTGCTTTGGCTTTCACTTCACGCCACTAATCTCACTAATGATTTGGCGGTGATGACGGCTTTGGTGGTGTACACGATTATCGGTTTAGTCACTTATCTTTATGGTCGTTCAAACGAAAAGAAGGGGTTACGAATTTATGGCGGTTTACTGCTCGGCTTTGTGGTGGCGCGCTTAATCACAATTGATGTGTGGCAAATGGATATTGGCGGGCGCATTGTTACCTTCTTTTTTATTGGCGCTTTACTAATGAGCACGGCATTTTTAGGACGGAAAAAGAAGGTGGTTAGTAACACCCTATTGCTTTTATTAGTTTCATCCACTTTTCTTTATTCTGCGCCAGTTTGGGCTACACCACCCGGACCGCCTGAACCGTATTTTGATCTTTCGGCTTATCGTTTGGTGAAGGAAGTGGGAGAAAATAAAATCGAAATCCCTGAAATAATTGAAGTGCCATTTACTGGGGAAATAATTGAGCGTTATGATTTTTTGCTTTTAGATAACGAGACCATTCCGAGGCCATTTTTTTTGAAGCGCGAGACAAAAGCCACTCCACTCCAATCACTGTTTCCTTTGTTGGTTGATGGTGATCCGAATACTTATACCGATTTTTCTTTAAAGACTTCAGAGTCAAATCGGGCGACGATAGATATCACTAGCGCTAAACCGATTACTACCTTTAGTTTAGCTTTACAGTTAGCACCTAATGTGGCTTTGCCGACCGCGATTGAGGTTAAAGCGGTTATTAATGGTGAGAGTTTGGTGGTAGTGGGGGAGAAGAGTTTAATTGGGCAGAGAATTAATTTCATCAATTTTCCGGAGACCACCGCCAGTCAGTGGCAAATAAATCTTACATACTCACAACCGTTGCGAATTGGAGAAATCTTTTTTATGGAAAAAGAATTTGCTGTTAATAACACTACCGCGCTCCGTTTTTTAGCTGAATTGGGACATAGTTATAAAATTTATTTTAATCCCGATCGTGAAGTGCGAGTCGGGACCATCGGAGAACTTGGTAATTTGGCAACCTTGAGAGTACCAACCAGAATTTTAGAAATAAAAACCTTAAACAATCCAGACTATGTTATTGCTGACACTGATAAAGATGGTGTGGCAAATATAGAGGACAACTGTGTGCAATATGCTAACCTTGATCAAGTTGATATTAACCAAAATGGCCGAGGCGACGCTTGCGACGACTTTGATGCGGATGGCGTTTTGAATGCTAAAGATAATTGTGTTAATAAGCCGAATGCCAGCCAGCTTGATGATGACGGTGATGGTATTGGCAATACTTGCGACACCGAAGAAGGTCGTTTAACCGAGCGCTTGGTGTGGTTACCGTGGGTGGTAATTGGTTTGGCTGGCGTGGTGCTCGTGGTTTTGCTAGGGCTGACCTTGAGAGCCAAACCACCGGAAAATACTCCTGAATCCTAATAATCAGCCCCGACGCGAAGTCGGGGTCCCGACCAAAGTGTCGGGATTTACAGCGACTTGACTTTGATTTTTTGAGATTTCTTCTTGTCTATTTTAGCTAAACGAATAGTGAGCAAACCGTTTTTTTCGGTGGCATCAACTTCGTCGGCTTCCACTTCGGCGGGCAAAACCACGGTGCGCGCAAAGGCGCCCCAATAAAGTTCGCGTAAAAAATAATCCTCATCGCGCGCCTCATGCACCGCCTCGCGTTTACCTTTAATGGTGACGGTTTCGCGCGTGGTGATAATATCAATTTCATCCACTTTAACTCCTGCCACCATCGTTTTAATCACGATCTCGCTTCCGGTTTGATAAACATCTACTGCTAACTCGCCGACCTCCGCTTCTTCTTTAATCCAATTATTTGTTTCGTCTTCAGTTTGATTTTTTTCCTCATCATTGGCGGTAACAATGGTGGACTCATTATCGTCAGCGAGAGAAATTCCGCCGGTTAATCTTTCAAAAAATGATTTCTTTTTACTCATAATTATTTTGGTTGCCAAACTATGGCTTTAACTTTTTCAAACAATAAAATAATAAAGATGGTGGAGAGCCAAAGTAGTCCGAAGATCCGTAAAATATTTTTGCCTTCGCTGTTAATTATAAACCAGTTGAAATAGCCATGCAAGAAGATGGCGAGGATAATTCCGACCACAATGTACCAAACTCGTTTTTGACGGGCTTTATAAAAACCAAGCGCCACCGCGCCACCGAGCGTGGCTGACGCCACCACATGAAGGAGCGTCGCGCCGAGAAAGCGTAAATTACCGGTGAGGAGAAAAGTCCCAAATTCTTTGGTAGGGTAAATGGTGTCAAAGAGGAAAAAGATATTTTCCATCGCCGCAAAGCCGAGCGCTGCAGTAATCAGATAAATCATCGCGTCAAGGGGTTCATCAAACGCTTTATTTTTAAAGACGGCGAAATAAACCACGGCAAACTTTATTAACTCTTCCACTAATGGCGCGATCACGGTGCCGAGGGCGAGGCGATTCCCAAAATTAAAGAAGTTAGCACCGATAAAAGATAAGTTGCGAAACGCTGAATAAAGTTCGCGTTCTAAAAAGTAAGCGATGATTACCCCAAAGGCGCCAAGGAAAAAAGTGCGCACTAAAAGCCATTTTGGTTCCGGATGAACATTATCCTCGCGTAACCAAAACCATAGCCAAATGAGCGCTGGTAACACCCCGCCAAGCAAAGTCAGATTTAAAGTTTCAACGGCTGATTTATAATCAATCACCTTACCCTTATTTTAGCAAATCCAAACTTAAACCTCCATCGGCTTTGAAGTTTTTGGGGAATTTGGTTTTGGTTTGAAGGTGCAGATAGGCAGTGACGGCGATCATGGTGGCGTTGTCGGTGGAAAGTTGGAGATTAGAAATTAGAAGTTGGAGGTTGCTTGCCCCGCGGAGCTTTAGCGAAGTGGGGGAGAATTTGTTTTTAATTAATTCTTGCATTTGCTTGCCAAGTTCTTGATTCGCCGCCACGCCACCGGCGATGATTAAAGTTTTAGGTTTAAATTTAGTAATCGCCTTAGCGGTTTTTTTCACTAGCGTTTCCACGGCAGCTTGTTCAAATTCATAAGCGAGCATCATTTTTTGTTGGTCACTTAATTTGCCATCGGCATTTGAGGCTTTTAATTTGTTCACCGTGTAAAGCACGGCGGTTTTCAAGCCGGAAAAAGAAAAGTTAAAATCCGGCGAATGGAGCATTGGACGAGGGAATTGTACCCGAGGTGACACCTCGGTAACTACAGAGGTGTCACCTCGGGGAACATATATTTTTGCCAATCTAGAAATCTCTGGTCCGCCCGGGTAGGGGAGGTCAAGCAAGCGCGCCACTTTATCAAACGCTTCACCCACGGCGTCGTCTAAGGTTTGACCGATAATTTTATGTTTTAACCAATTTTTAATAATTACTAATTCCGTATGTCCTCCTGAAACCAAAAGTGCCAAGGCAGGAAATGACAGGTGAGTAGCTTCATTAGCTTCGTTAGGGATGAGAACAGAATAAATATGCCCCTCCATATGGTTAATGGGAATGAGCGGTTTATTCCAAGCGAGCGCCAACGCTTTGGCAAAATTTATTCCCACCCACAACGCCGGTTCAAGTCCCGGTCCACGCGTGACGGCGATAGCGTCAATTTTCGGTACACCATTATTATTTATAAATTCCAAAAATGGCGCTATCAATTCCGTTTCTCTTTCCAAAATTTTTTTAATTTTGGATTCTAGAAGTTGGGTTGGAATTTTTACAAAACGGCTCATGATCTT
>JBBTTN010000118.1:0-4229 GCA_038064235.1 Patescibacteria group bacterium | reverse complement strand
GGTGCAAGAACCAACTTTTTCCAATACTACCGGTAGCGCCAGTTTTGAGGGGATAATTTTAAACCCGGGCTATCAAGGCGTGGGAGCCAACGCGATCACTTTAACCTTTCGCGCCAAAGCTGAAGGCAATGCCAGTTTGACTTTTTCTCAAGGCGCGGTTCTTGCCAATGACGGTTTAGGCACTAATGTTTTAACTAATTTAGGCACGGCCAATATAATTATCGGTCCTACCCCTGGGCTCGCTACTACGCCGGTGCTGGTAACGCCACTCACGCCAGTTTCTGCCAGTTTGCCGTCAGCGATTACTATCAAATCAACTACTCATCCTGAACCGAATAATTGGTATGCCAATAATATCCCTGAATTTAATTGGTCTTTGCCGAGCGATGTTACCGCTGTGCGTTTGCTTTACGATAAATATCCCAGCTCACAACCGACCGTGCTTTACGATTATCGGATTAAAGAAAAGAAATTAGTTAGCGTTAAAGATGGCGCCTATTATTTCCACGCCCAAGCGCGGAACTCGGCGGGTTGGGGACCGGTGACTCATTTCCGTTTTCAAATTGATACCGCTAAACCAGACGCGTTTGCGTTTACGGAAATTCCACGCGTTGATTTGGGGGAAGCGAGTGTTCGTTTCAGTTTAAGCGCGAGCGACCTAGGTTCGGGAATTAAAGAATATGAAATTAAAATTGACGACGGCGAGCCACTAATTATTCCGGTGGCGGTTGGCGAAGCGGAAGCCACCACCACGATTTATCAAGCGGATAATTTAGCCAGTGGCAATCACACGGCGATTGCGCGCGTCTTTGACCAAGCGGGCAATTATTTGACTGACTATGTTAATTTCCAAATTGAGTCAATCAATCCGCCATTATTTACCGAGTACCCGGCGCGCATCGCCGCTGATGAAGTGGCAACACTCAAAGGTCGCACTTATTTAAATTCTAGTGTCACAATTTTTTATGGTCGCAATAGCGATAAAGAAATTGAACAAAAAGTCACCAGCGATGACAACGGCGAATTCGTCTTTAGTCTTGATGCCAGTGCTCTGAAAAACGGCGTTTATCTTTTCTCGGCGCTGGTGGAAAAAGCGAGCGGGGTGAAAAGTGAACGAAGTAATCCGATTATTATTGTGGTGGAACGCAGTTGGTTAAATCGGGTCAGTAATTGGACGGTTAATTTCCTAACCCTCTTTATTCCAATGCTCGCCTTACTACTCATTTTAATTCTGCTTATTCTCTCCAGTTGGCGCCAAGCTAAACGCTATCGTTATCGGGTGCAAAAAGAAGTGGGCGAGGCGGAGAGCACTCTGGAACGAGCGTTTGAAATTTTGCATGAGGATTTGCGCGAGCATTTAAAAATTTTGGAAAAAACTAAAATTGCGCGCGCACTAACTGCGGAAGAAACTAAAATTATGCAACGCTTAAAAGATGACTTGAATGAAGCGGAAAAGTTGGTGATGAAAGAAATTAAAGATATCGCCCCGTGAAAATAAATTATGTGCGTTAAAGTATTAATGTTCGGTTGGGAATTTCCGCCTCACAATAGCGGGGGATTAGGGACAGCCTGTTTTGGTTTGACTAAAGCGATGAGTGCTTTGCCGGCAGAAGTGCTGTTTGTTTTGCCTAAACGAGTTAAGGTTAGCGCTGATTTTATGAAAATGTTTTTTGCCGATATTCAAAATATTTCCTTACATCAAGTTGACACAATTCTTTATCCTTATATTACTTCAGAAAAATATCGCGAAATTCATGGTGAAGTTAAAAATAATCTGTATGGTCGCAATTTGTTGGAAGAAGTTAAACTTTATGGCGAACGCGCGCGGGCGGTGATAAAAAATTTAAATTTTGAGGTGATTCACGCTCACGATTGGTTGGCTTACCCAGCCGGAATGATGGCAAAAAAATTAAGCGGTAAACCGCTGGTGGTGCATGTGCACGCCACCGAATTTGATCGCACCGGTGGCAACGGCGTTAATGAGGAGGTTTATAAAATTGAAAAGGCGGGGATGACTTTGGCTGATAAAGTAATTGCCATTAGTCATTGGACTAAAAATATCGTGATGAAGCATTACGGGATTCCGGAAAGTAAAATTGAGGTGGTGCATAATGGCATTGATGCCAGTGAATATTGTGGGCAAAATAATCGACTGAAAGAATTGAAGGAAGCGGGTTATAAAATTGTGCTGTTTGTGGGGCGAATCACTTTGCAAAAAGGACCGGATTATTTTATTAAGGTTGCCAAACGCGTTTTAGAATTTAATCCGAAAGTTTATTTTGTGGTAGCGGGTTCGGGCGATATGGAACAACAAACGATTAAAGAAGCTACAGCGCTGGGGATTGCCGACCGTGTAATTTTTTGCGGGTTTCTCCGCGGTCAGGAATTAAACGACCTTTACGCTTCAGCGGACCTTTATGTTTTGCCTTCAATTTCCGAGCCATTTGGTTTAACCCCGCTGGAATCGTTGGTTAATGGCACACCGGTGCTGGTTTCCAAACAATCTGGCGTGGCGGAAGTGCTTAAGCACGCGCTTAAATCTGACTTTTGGGATATTGATGATATGACTGATAAAATTTTAAGCGTCATCAACCACGCGCCACTTCAACGCACACTGGCAATTAACGGCGAAGCGGAGGCGCGTCGCACCACCTGGTTTGAATGCGCCCAAAAATGTTTGAATGTTTATAATCAAGTAATTAGAGTATAATGTGTGGGTTATGCCTTCCGTTTGTCTATATTTTCAAGTTCATCAGCCGTTACGAGTAAAAAAGTATCGGGTGTTTGATGTGGGTCGCGATTGTGATTATTTTAATGACGACTCGGAAACTAATTTAAACAACGCCCGGATTTTACGCAAAGTGGCGGAAAAGTCATATTTACCCGCCAGTTTAATTTTTTTGGAATTACTAAAAAAACATCCGGAATTTAAAATCAGTTATTCTTTTTCCGGTTTGGTTCTTGAGCAATTGGAACAATACGCGCCAGAGGTAATTGAAGTTTTTAAAAAATTAGTGGCAACGGGGCGGGTGAGTATTCTTGCCGAAACTTATTATCACTCGCTCGCCTTTTTTTACTCGCCAACCGAGTTTGAACGGCAAGTCAAATTGCATGAGAAAAAAATTCAAAGTTTGTTCGGTCTTAAACCCAAAGTTTTTCGCAACACTGAACTTTCATACCGTAACGATGTAGGCGTTTGGGCGGAGAAAAAAGGTTATGAAGGAGTGGTGACGGAAGGTTGGGACCATTATTTGGGTTGGCGCAGTCCCAATTTTCTCTATCGTCCCAAAGGTGCCAGGAAAATTAAATTACTCTTAAAAAATTATCGGCTGTCCGATGATATGGCGTTTCGCTTTGGCGAAAAATCATGGAAGGAATATCCGCTCAACGCGTCAAAGTTTGCCCAGTGGATAAATGCCGTTAATGGCAACGGTCACCTGGTTAATCTTTTTATGGATTACGAAACTTTTGGCGAGCATCAATGGGCGGACACGGGGATTTTTGAATTTTTAAAACACTTACCGAGTGAAATTTTAAAAAATCCCGATAATAATTTTTTAACAGTTGATGAGGCGGTTAAAAAATATGATTCCGTAGGCGAGCTTGATATTCCGCACATTCTTACTTGGGCCGACACCGAGCGCGATCTTTCGGCTTGGACCGGCAACGAAATGCAACAATCGTCCATCAGCCGACTTTACTTACTAGAAGCGCAAATTTTAAAAACTAAAAATATAAACTTGCTTGAAGCCTGGCGCCGACTGCAAACTTCCGACCATTTTTACTATATGTGTACTAAATGGTTTGCCGATGGTGATGTACACGCTTACTTTAATCCCTACGCTTCGCCTTATGACGCCTATATCGCTTATATGAATGTTTGTCACGATTTGGAGTTAAGAGTGGATAATGCCAATGCACGCTTGAAAGAATCTGCTATAATATAATAAGTTAATTAATATTATTATTTATGAAAAATTTTATTTTAAATTTTATGAAACCAAAAACTGAAGTCAAAAAAGTAATTACCAAACCTCGCGTTAAAAAAGAATTGCCTAATTTGGTTCAAGCGCAAGCGCATCAAGAGTTTTGGGTTAATCGCGGTCCGATGCTCCGCAATTTAAAAGAGCTCGCTAATTTTTTGGAAGTGGTGGATGTAGAACGCTTTAATTATCATACTAAAAACGGTCGTAATGATTTTGCCAATTGGGTGCGCGATATTTTACATG
>JBBTTN010000117.1:0-3302 GCA_038064235.1 Patescibacteria group bacterium | reverse complement strand
GCATTTGGAAATTTTGGTGGATCGGATGAAGCGCGAATTTAATGTGGGCGCCAATGTGGGCAAACCGCAAGTGGCGTACAAAGAAACGATTACTGGCGAGGCGGAAGTGGAACATAAATATATTAAACAATCTGGCGGGCGCGGACAGTATGGTCATGTGGTGATTAAAATTAAGCCCTTAACTCCGGTTGACCCCACCGCCAAGGTGAAGAAAAATATCACCCGCGAGGCGCACTTTGAATTTATCAACTCCATTAAAGGCGGGGTGATTCCGCAAGAGTATGTGCCGGCGGTAGAGGACGGCGTCCGCGAGGGCATGGAGCGAGGCGTGCTGGCGGGCTTTCAATTAGTAGACATTTCTTGTGAGCTGATTCATGGTTCCTACCACGAAGTGGACTCTTCCGAAATGGCATTTAAACTTGCCGGTTCCATGGCGTTACAAGAAGCGGCGCGTCGCGCCAAACCGGTACTTCTTGAACCGGTGATGAAGGTGGAAGTGGTGGTGCCGGAAAAGTTTATGGGTGATATCACTGGCAGCCTCTCCGCCAAGCGCGGGCAAATTGATAGTATTGAAGACAAAGGTTTAGTGAAGGCGATTAAGGCTAAAGTGCCACTTTCCGAAATGTTTGGTTACACCACTTCGCTCCGCTCCATGACCGAAGGTCGGGGCAACTTCACGATGGAATTTTCCGAATACGCCATCATTCCACCCAATGTGGCTATTAAAATAATTGAGTCCAGAAAATAGACTCAATTATTTCACGCCCGATCCGCCATGTGCGGATTTAGGGCCGCCAAAATTATTGAGTTGAGGAAGTAGGTTTGGTAGAATTTAGTTAAATGTCTTGGAGTTTTGCTATCATAAATAATCGGTTAGCCGAAGTCTTTTTTGATAAGAAAAAGGGTAAGATTTTATTTTGGGCCCATTGTTATGTTAAGGCGAGTGAATACAAAACCAAGCAAGAGAAAAATTGGATTAAAAATGATACTGCTAAAATTCGCTTAATTTATCGGAATCAAAAATATCTGAAAGCCAAAACCAATATCCCAAACGCCAATAATTTTAAAATTGGTCAAAAAACTAAAATGGAATTGAGGCGGGATTTAAAAGTTGGTAAATCATACAAAACTGTCAAAGAGCTATTTGATAGTTTAGACGCGAGAAAGTAAAATTACACCACACCAAAAATTACCGAGGTGACACCTCGGTGTTTAACTAGCGCGGTTACAAGATTTATTGTCTGGCTCTAATGGTTATAGCATATGGGCTGGTAAATCTTTACCCGCCTGCCCGTAATTTAATCTCCAACGTCGCCGTTAAAATTATTGAAGTGAGGAAGTAGAAATGATAGGATGATTGTATGGAAACAGCCACTAATGAAAGAATGATTTCGGTACCGGTTAATGAATACCAAGCATTTAAGGCTTGGTATTCTTCGGTCGCGTCTGAAGAATTTAAAGTTTTGGAATCCAGTCGGCACAAGAAGGGTTTAGTGGAAATCGCGCGAGGAAATTATGTTACTTTAGCTCAATTAAAAAATGATTTGGCAAATTCTTATCGCCAATCAAGCCAAAAAAAATCTGGCAAGATTACCAAAAGATAGGGCAGACCGTTTGTTGTTGGCATTGGATGAAATCGTTGTTGACCCCTACTTTGGTGATATCAAAAAGGTTAAGGGGGAATTAGATACTTGGCGTCGGCGAGTCGGTCGTTATCGGATTACTTACGCTGTTTTTGTAATCGAAAAAATAATTAAAGTTACCGACATGGAAATAAAGTCTGATAATACTTATAAGTTTTGAAAAGCAGTGTTAGGTCAAAACTGGCGGGGAGGGTGGTTTTGTGATACTATAATTTGAGTCGTTTGGAAGACGGTTGGAATGGATAAACGACTCTGATTTTATGCAACAAAACAAAGGCTTTTTTGCCTTGCTAATGGTTTCGGTGATGACGGTTTGGTTAGTAGGCGCGCCGGGCGCTTCGGCTTTTTCGTTCTCGCAACTGTGGAATACTATTGTGGGTGAACCGGAGGTAAAAGTGGCGCCGGTTACCACGCCGGCACCTTCGGCGCCGGCGATATCAAACTCGGGCGTTGTTTCAACCTCAGCGAGTTTTAATAATTTACCAACCTTTGGCGATGTGCCAATGATTGTGGCGAGTAACCCTGCCGATGGCGCGATTGATGCGCGGGCGCCGGAATTTGGTTGGAGTCAAGTGGAAATTACTTTTGATCGCGACACCGCCGAAGTATTTTTAAATGATTTTGAGATTACCAATACTATGAACCCAAGGACAGCTCTTAAAGATGCTCAAGGACTGTCCTTGGGTTCCATTACTTCCACTTCCAGTAACCGTTTAATTTTAAATTTTAATCAACCGATTCCGGTACTGGCGCGTACTTCTATTTTATATCGTCCCACGGGACAAAAAATTTGTCTCGGTTATTTACCCGGCGATGTGGATGAAAACGGCGCGGTTAATGCGAGTGATGCATTTATGCTTTTGGGCGAATTGGGTAAAATAGATTCGCTGGCCATGATTCGTCCCCATTCTTTTGATATTGACCGTAGTGGCGCTTTTGATGGCGCCGACGCCTCGCGCTTGATGGCGCTTTTGGGCGGTCGCGATGGCAATGAAAAGTGGAACGGCAGGGTGTTGCCGGCAGCGTGTCCGTGATAGAATGGGTGAAGTGAATATTATTAAGTTTAAACCTAAAATTATGATTAAAAAATATTTGTTAGTGTTGACGCTAGTGTTGGCGCTTACGGTGCCAGTGATGACGCTGGCTGAAAATAATAACAGTGGCAACGATAATGCCAGTGATTTGAGTGAGGATAATGAGGATATTAACGAAACTGAAACCAGTGGTTCATCGCGAACCATTGCGGAATTGCAAGCTAAAATTAAAGAGCTGATGGCTCAACTCGCTAGATTGCAAGGTAACACCTCGGTTGGCGAATGTCGTTTAGAAATCACTCAAGACCTCTTTTTCGGCGATGAGGATTTTCAGTCAAGCCACAATATCCAAACGCTCCAAAAGTTACTGCAAAAGAATGGTTATTTAACCATGCCTAACGGTGCTAATTATGGCTTTTTTGGGCGGATTACTTTAAACGCGGTAACGCGTTTTCAGGCGACTAACGGTATCAATGAAGTTTGGAAAGACAATATTAATTATGTCGGTCCCCAAACTCGTCGGGCGTTAAGTAACTGTGGTAATAATTATCCAATCCCTACTCCGCCAATTCCGCAACCTTATCCGGTTCCAGATATTGGAAAATTAACTGTGATTTCCCCAAAT
>JBBTTN010000116.1:0-9492 GCA_038064235.1 Patescibacteria group bacterium | reverse complement strand
AATCCCACTGACCCTTTTAATCCCACCCACCCACATCCCAGAGCGAACACCGTAAGAGTCGACGCGGTTGTCCGGATCATCCCTACCCAAGTTCGCCTGGCGGTTGTCGCGATTCCAGTAGGCGTTCGAGACATTGCCCGAAGCGGTAATATGACGCGAGCCATCCTATGAGCTCCTCCCAACGCTCTCTTTGGGCGCTCTTTCTCATCCCGTATCTCCAACTCTTGGTTGAAAAACCGAAATAGCCCGCGCTCACGTGAGAGTGGATTACCTGATCATACGGCACCTGACGCCAAGGCCAGTCTATTTACCGTACAATAGGATTATCGCAAAAATTTGAAAAAAAGAAAAAGAATAAAAAAGATTGAAACCAAAAGCTCAAACTAATCCACTCTCACCCCAGAGCGAACACCGTAAGAGTCGACGCGGTTGTCCGGAGCACCCCCACCCAAGCTCGCCTGGCGGAGGTCGCGATGCCAGTAGGCGTGCGAGACATTGCCCGAAGCGGGAAACCACCCACCTAAGTTGTAATTAAGAGAACCGTTACCTTGATAATCATCAATCACTTGATTGGTTTCTTCTAAATAAATGATCGCTAGTGTAAGCCAACCTTCGGGCGTGAGACCGGATTCAACCGAATCTAATTCCGCTAAGTACTCGGTCGGGGTTTTCCCCGCTTCCAAACGCTGGCGACTATTGAAAATTTTGCCCTGACCCGCTCTGGGAATATTGGGGTCGTTTTCAACCAGAACAACACTCCAGCCAGCATTTTCGTTTTCCGCTAAAATTTCGGTTTTAGTTTTACCACCGTGGCCACCCTTCTTTTTGTCAGTATCCTTAATAAATTCTTTGGGATAATAAACTAAATTACCCTCCAGATCAGCATTCTTGTACTGATCCCAAATCCAAAACGGTTTATTTATATCCAATTCTAGGAGTTGGTTTGGGTCAGTTAAATTTTTCTTGGTCGCTAGTAATTTGCCCTGTGAATGATGACCCAGAATCAGTTGTTTGTATTTTTCCATCAAATCATCAATCCTAGAACCAAAGGGGACAATCAATAGACGGGTAAAACCTTGCTTAATTTTTTCTTTGATCAGCTCTTTTTTGGCTTCTAGGCGTTTGGCAATTTCCGCAAAAGTAGGAAAGGCGTATTCTTGACCGTTGATGCCCACCAGACCTTCTCCACCACCGGATAATCTTTGAATCAGTCCGAGCTTTTCCCAAATTTGGTGTCCCGAATCATATTGAGAACGAAAATGTTCGGGCCAACTGTCTAGAGAGGATTCGCTTTCTTTACCCTCCTCACCTAAAAGTGCTTCAGCGCGATTTTTTAAAAATTCCGCCCTTTTGCTAAACGGGTCAAGCCCCGCCACTTCCTTCAAGGTCAAATGTTTAATCGCGCCCGATTCTTTTTGCAATTCTTCCACCGCCTCATTACCTCGCATTGCCCGTCGAGTGTTCAACTTAAGAACCTCTTGGGGTTTTGGCACCCCAAGCTCCTCTGGTTTAACCCCGGTTAAAAATCCCCGACTCGCAAAAATTTTAGCAGCGAGCGTTCTGTCTTTTTCAGAAAATTCTTTAAAATTTACTGCGGTCTTAATTCTCTCGTCAATAAATTCGGCAAAAGTTACTTTTCGGTCGCCTTTTTTCTTTTCGATATCCCATAAAGAAATGATTGCTTCAATGGAGCGCTGGGTCATCACAAACTTTTCAAAGGAGTGAGTTTTGTTGTTTACTCCGAGTTCTCCCAACACTCTTGCTCGCTCTAAGTTTGGACCTTTGACATATGATTCTTGAATCTCACTCATCGCCTCGCAAAGATTTTTAAGAGTGATATTTAAATCATAATATGACAGCTCTAAAGAACCATCGGTATTTAATAAACGAGCCAACATAATGTCGTAGGCCTCATTTTTTGGAGTGTAATTTATTTCCAAATTATTTTGAGTAAACTCATCGGCCATTTCCGCTGGCAGAGCTTTTTTATTGGGATTTTTCTCGGATTTAAGGTTAGCGGTAAAAATCATTTGAAAACCCTTAGCCATTATTACTTCACCATTCCCTTGAACTGAAATTGAATCGCCAACCTTTTTACTAAAAACTCCTTTCAAAAAAGAAATTTGTTCGTCGGGGAGATTGGTAAATTCATCAAAAATAATCACCCGGCCTTCAGCTAAAGCTTTTGCCAGCGGGCCATAAACAAACTTCGTGATTGGCACTCCCGCTTCTTGTTCAATCCCAGTATGACCCCAAATATTTGATTCTTTGGTTTGCGGACTGCAATAAACCATTTCCGCATCTTTACTGGTATAATGTTTGGCAGCATATTCAGCCAAAGTGGTTTTGCCGGTGCCAGTTAAACCGTGCAAAAATACCGGCTTACCCGAAAGCATTTTATCTCCAATCGCTTCAAGATTTTTCTCGGTGCTTGGGGTCAAACAAATATGACCACTTTCTGAAAGATTTTGTTTGTACCCAATAAGCTCCACCGCCTGAATGTCCAAGGGCGCAAATTTCTCAAGTTCACTCTTGGTGCCTCCGATCATCTCATTGGTTGATTCTAAATCCATTTCATATCCTTGCTTGGCGCCGACTTTTTTAGCGCCTAAAAAACCAAAAAATTCTTCCATTCTTTTGTCTTTTAAAAGTTGGAGATAGTCTTCGGTTTCTTTAATTTCTCTAAATTCTGGAAATTGTTCGTAAATCGCTTCAAGGTCAACGGCGAGCAACTCTTCTTCGGCTTCCGCTCTTTCTTGCCTCATAAAATCAACCGCTTTGCCGATACCACCATAATCAGCCACCTTGAAACCTTTGGCTTTTTTATCAAAAGATTCCAGTTTGGTTGAGAGAAACTTTTTCTCCAAACCGTTTTCTTCACCAAGCTCATTTAGCGCTTTTTTGTGCTCTTTTCGCTTTTCTGATATTTCATGAAAATTAGGAATTTTCTCCATTTTTATTTTTACACTCTATCACTTATTCTTATATTTTTCCATCACTAATACCTTGCTTGAAAGTTTTTTTGCTTCATTGATAAAAAAATCCTGCCAGACGGTTTCTTTAATCTCATTCAACATTCTAGGAAAATCTCTCAGCTCTGTTACTTTTAAATACTGGGTCCCAAGCAAAATGGGGTCAAGATAATTATCAAACTTAATTTGGGCTTTTTTAATTAAATCATCAAGCGAAAAATTTTTGTCCTTTTGCAAAATAAAATATAAATCAATAAAATCTCGAGCCCGAGGTTTTTGATAAATAGTAAAGACTTTATTCACGGCAATATCCAACAAACTGTCAATAAATAAATTCCCGATTTTTTCTTTTTTCTCAATTCTCACAAACGGAAAATAAGTAAACTCAGTCTTAATTTTGTCTCCGTCCAGTAAATCGAGGAAAAACAAATTCCGATTAAAACTCTGCTGAAACTCCACTTTTTTTATTTTTGCCTCCTTTTTTATTTTTTTCAGAAATACTGAAATATCTTGAGATTCAAATTCATTTTCGGAAAAAAAATCCAAATCTTCCGACAAGCGATGTTGTAAATAAAATTCGGCCAGCGCCGTCCCCCCAGTCAGATAAAAATTATCGCAAATCATTTTATCTTTGCTTATGATGGCCAGAATATCTTTCTGATTTTGAGACAAAACGGAATTTTTTATCGTCATAATTTATTACACAAAAAGCGCCATAAATTTTTTCTTATCCGGGTCAAGGTCAAGCAGATTCCAATATTTCTTTAGTTCAACCGCTTTAATCTTTTCTTTACCCAAGCCAAAGTTAATCAGTTGTTCCAATTTCCAAACGGCGAATTTAGCCTTATTTTTCTTCAACTCTTTAGCGTCAGTTGACCAGTTTTTCATATAACTATCATAACACATTTTACGAATTTCTCTTAATTTTAAATTGCTCCACCTTGCTTTCCTATCCAATAAATTTATTTATTAAAATAGTTAAATATTCCTTAAATAAAGGAAACTGAAATTTAACCCCACGCACCACTTCACTGGGTTTTAATTGTTCGTATTCATGAACTACTTGATTTCGCAATTTAGCAGATTGAGAAATTTTGTCAGCAAAATTTTCATCAATAATTTTTAGGTTAACTAAACTATAAAAAGTTGAACGATAGCTCTCCGGACTTTCAAGTGACGAATCGGTCGCTAACATTGAGTTAATGTCCACCGCTTCATCAACGATTAATTGGAATAGTCGCTCAAGGTTCCGGAGCTTCATTTGATCAGCTAAAATTACCTTGTCCGCCAACTCAAGATGGGGTTTGAGTTCATTAAGATACGCACTCAAATGATCAATCTTTCTTTTTATTTCATCAATTGGCATATTGAATACTGTTGCGATTAGCCCAAGCAATTAATTTTTGATCCCTTCGATCACGCAACCATTTTGTTTCCATCCAAATTTTGGTAGCATAAATCTTAAACTTAAAAAATAAATTAGGCGCTCTTTCATAAAGCAGTTTACCATCCCTAATTATGGCGTGCCAAAGGGTGGGCGAAGCTCTAGTTAAATCAATAACCTCCACATCAGGTCGTTTAAATAATTCACATAAATCAAAAGTGAGAGCGCTAAGATCAAAAACTGATTTGCTCATTACTCCAACATCTATATCACTTTTTAAATGCGTTCTACCCGTAGCCTGCGAGCCAAAAAGCACGATAAAATCAAGCTGATGTTTAATAATAATTTCTTTAAGCAGACTTTGAGATATTTCGATCATTTTGATACTTTATCACTTATTCTGATACTTTTCCATCACTTCGGCTTCCACTGCCGAAACATCGTTTTCGTATCAGCTGTATCAGTGAGATAAAATTTCCCGTCCAAGCGTTTTTATAGCACACTCCAGTATGCCTGTAGATTATCTCTATCTGTCAGAATCGCGATAACATCAGAAACCGAGAAATATCACTGCTCTTTTTCCCAATCCCAAATCCGGCGAATCTTCTTGCCCTCAAATATCGCCAACTTTTTCACTTTGTTATTTTTCTTCTTCATCATATTCCGGATATTGCTCCGGCCCAACACCCCGCTGATCAATAATTTTGGGGAACATCTCAAGATTATCTTTTTTCGTCGTCGCCCTCTTCCCAAGATAAACAATATCAAACAAATGCCCGTCACCGAAATCAAAAACAAATTTCATCTTTGAATTTTTCTCATAGTCAACACTGGCAATCCAAATTTTATCAGTTTTATAAGTCGGATATTGTTCGTCTTCAAAACCGGAAGCATTAATACTATAAGGAGAATAAGCATATTGGAACACGCGACCATTACGTTTCTCCGGAAAATAAAAAGCGTGAAGATGATCATTTGCCCAACCCATCGAATCAATAATGCTTTCGGTTAACTCATTAAAAGTCTGGAATCCTTCAACTTCAAATTCCCGCCAAACCGGCTTCTTAAGCAAATAATTCACCCGAAAAGTAAAAATCTCATCAAGTGCCTTATCTGCACTATCAAGATCCTTAAAAACTTCCACCATCACTGCCTTATAATTCTCGTAGGTCTTAATAATATCTTTCAGTTCGCTAACATGCTGCTTTTCAGCGACCGCCTTATTGACTGAAGTGTAAAATTCTTTTTCACCAGCTATAACAGGAATCATAACCCCATTTTAACCAAAATTAACCCTTCCAGCAACACATCTGCAAACCGTGACATTTTGTCACGGTTTGCTTCAAATACTCACCTTTTCAATTGTCCGATTTTTTCGGACAATTCATTTCCACAAGGCTGAGCCTCGTGCTACCCAATTCCTTCCGAGGGTACAAGATTTACTTGATGGCAGTATACCTCCCCATCACTTCGGCTTCCACTTCGGCGCGGGGGCGACCAAAGGTTAACAGCGAAACTTCTTTCAGTTTGGCGATTTGTTCTGGTTTACCTCGCTCGGGCACCTGCGTTTCAAGGTTAAACGGTTTGACCGGACGACCATTACTCAAGAGCTTGAGATAAGCGTTATAATTATCCAAATTCATTAGATCATTTTTGTTAAACACCGGCGCAAATTGCGGTTCTAAAAATTCGGCATCCGCCACGCCCACCCGAAAGCTAGCAACGGAGCCCACATTGCCAAACACTGAGTTTTTGATTTTATCGTCCAGTTGCCCAATAAATTGATGCGCCAGAGTGAGTGAAAGACGGTATTTGCGCGCTTCCGATAAAATGGTGGCGATGGAATCAGTGGTAATATTTTGAAACTCATCAAGATACAGAAAAAAGTCAGACATCGTTTTGCAAAAAGCATCCACCCGCGAGAGCGCCGCCATTAAAATTTTACCCACCAAAATTAAACCGATTAAATGCGAGTTAATATCGCCCAATCGTCCTTTGGATAAATTAACCAACAAAATCTTTTTGTTATCCATAATTTCTCGCAAATTAAAAGACGATTTTTCTTGAGCGATAATCGGACGCATAATTTCATTCGCCAAAAAAACATCAAATTTGGAAGTAATGTAAGGCACAATGTTGGCAAGCGACGCTTCGCCCCCGGCCTTTTCCGCAATCTCTTTCCAAAATTGCACCACGATCGGATTTTTACAATGAGAAAGTTTAAGATCACGAAAACTTTTGTTTGACATCACCCGCGACACTTCAAGTAAAGTTGAACCAGATTCCGGATCTTCAATCACCAACATCGTGGCGTTACGAAAATATTGTTCAAATATCGGTCCCATTGATTCCGGCACGCCACCATAAAGTTTTTGAAAAATACTAAACATCTCGTTAACCACAAAAGTTTTTTGTTCAGGAAAATTGTGGTCAAACTCCAACATATTAAGCGCCATGGCGCGCGTAGTGTCGGCGGGGTCAAAATAAATTAAATCCTGATAGCGCTCGGGCGGGATGTTAGCGAGAATATCTTGCACATCCGAGCCGTGTGGGTCAATAAAACAAACCCCAAAACCAGCTTTAATATCTTGCACAATCATATTTTTGAGCAAAGTGGTTTTACCCGTACCAGTTTGTCCAATCACGTAAAAGTGGCGCATCCGATCTTCGGGCGTGGCATACACTTGATGAGCTTCACCCCGATGGCGATTAACGCCGAGCAAAGTGCCCACGGTTGGCAAATCAAGGGGCGCTGGCGCGGTGCCGGCTTTATTTTGTTTTAACTGAGGCGTGGCTTTACCCGCCAGTGTCGCGGGAAAGTGAAAAAGGGTGGTGGCTTCGCTCAAGTTTAAAATAATTTCTTCACTTTTATCAAATAACCTAAAAGCAAATTTTTTCACCGACGCCTTTAATTCATTGTTCTTAAACCTCATCCATTCCAAGCGATTGCCGTGACCATTTTCAAACTGGTTAAAGCTTGATTCTAAATCGTTAATAATCGCTTCGGCTTCGGCTTCGGTGCCAGCCGAAGTGATTAAGCGCAAGTTAACGCCAACCAATGGCGTTTTTAATTTTTTAACAAATTGCTCCACCGTTACTTGGTCCACCGCCCCTTGATTTTTAGTTTTATCCGCCTTTTCTTTTTCCGTTTTTTCTTTAGTCTTAAAAAAACCAAGAAATTCTTTGGCGATAGTTTTGCCAAAAGTTTGGTTAATTTCTTTCAAGACCTCACTAATTTTTTCGCCTTTCCGAATCTTCTCAATCGCCTTTACCGCCCGCTTGACCAACTCATCTTGACGGTGATTAAAAATAAGTTGAATCGCCGCGCCCTCACCCTCGCGGTCAATTTTTGAAAAGCTGTTTAAAATTGAAGCGAGCGGGTCAAGATCAAACTCATCATAAGATTTAAGCGGGTAAAGAAAGTTTTTTGCCAATTTGGCGCGCGAAACCGCCACCGCGCCCGTGGGATTAAAAATGTTGTAATCGTTTTTATGTTCCATCACGCGACTCCCGGGGAAAATGGCGAGAATTTGTTTTTCCAAAAGTGTCTTTTTACTAATCGGCACCGCCACATAAAAAACAAACTGGTCGCTACCATTGGCATTGGCAATTTCTACTGAAAACCAATTATTTTCTTTAGCACCAACGGCAGGCAATAAGCCGGCATAAAATTGCTCCATACTGGAAATTAATTCCGCCAATTTTTTATTTTTATCCTCCGTAAAACTTTCGGGCAAACTCACTTCAAACAACGCCAGATGAAGCGGTTTCCACAGCGGGTCCGATTCTTTAAAATTATGAGGCAAATGACCGGTGGCAATAAATTGCACCAAAAAACGATGAAAGTCGTCTTCTAAATGAGGGTTGTTCATTTTGGCCAACACCGAGAAAGCATTCCGCAAACCCCTGGTTTGCATCACACCAAACAACTGCTCAATTTGTTGGTCATGCGCTTCAGGCGTCAAATCCAAAACAATCGCTTCAATCTCCGGCGTTTTAAGTTGATTCTCGGGTGCCAACACCGCTTCAGGCTTGGCACTGGCGTAATTTTTAAGCGTCTCGCTCGCCACCGCGCTCGGCGCCACCTCTTTGCCAATTAACTTTTCCGCCTCAATATGGCGTTTAACTTCGTTTTTAAGATGCGCGATTTCCGCTTCGGGATTGGCAAACACTATTGGCTGTTCCGGTGTAAATTTATCCATTTATTTAATTTTAGCATAGTGTCTTGATTTTTTCATTCAAATAATGATAATATAAATCATATGACTAATATCACTTCAACGATGTTCAGAATATCAAAACAAACTCTCGATAAGGGGGTGGTCTTATTACCTTTGCAAGAATATCGCGAACTTCAAATTCGCGCCGTGCCAACTTATTACCTGACAGGTAAAAAGGCTTTAGCCCTTGACCGTTTGGTGGAAGAGGGATTGAAAGAGCATCGAGAAGGTAAAACAAAGCAAATAAAATCACTAGCTGATTTACGATAACCTCATGCGAGTTTTTACCTCGAAATATTTTGATAAACGGTATAAAAAATTACCACAATTAATTAAAATAAAAGCGGAAAAAAAGGAAAAAATTTTTGTTGTCCACCCATTTGATCCGAGGCTTGAGACCCACAAACTCCATGGTAAAGATAAAGAACATTGGGCATATTCAGTTGACCAGAAGTATCGGATTAAGTTTTTATTTTTAGACAACGGTTATGTGCTTTACCTAACCATTGGCACCCACGACGAAGTTTATTAAAAAATTTACCACAAGTTATAACATAACCGTCTCGCCATCCTTTTTGATTACTTCCGCTTCAGATAAAATAATTCCACCGTCAATAAGTTTAGAACGCATTTTTTCATTAACCTCCACACGGCCACTCGGTCCCTGACTAGCATAAAGCACAATTGCCCCTGCTTGATTGGGAATTACCTCGCTGTCGTCATCTCATCTCGCTCATACAATTTGGGGATAAGTTGTACCACTACCGACTCAATTCCTGCCCCAAAGTCAAAAGTAAAGTTTAGTTGACCAACTAAAAAACCCTTATTAATTTCCCGTTTAATAATTGACTTGATTTTTTCAACAATCTCCTCCTCTGCTTGCGAGTCAGCAAAAATCGGATCAACCATAATAATA
>JBBTTN010000115.1:0-1220 GCA_038064235.1 Patescibacteria group bacterium | reverse complement strand
ACCTTGACAATGGGAGGGGGGAGGAAAAGGAAAATGGGAGGTGCAACCTTGACATTGGAGGGAGTAGAAAATGGGGAAGGAAAAATGGGCAAAGAAAATCCCGCCATAAGGCGGGAAATTCTGGTTTCGGAAGGACCATCCTTGCCGAGAGACTAAACCGCAACCTTAATTGCCAGGGAAGATAATTGTCGTGTAGGAACAAAATCACTAAGGTTGATAGACATAATATCAACATTAACCACTTCACCTTTAGCGTCATAATCAATGACCATATTACCTTTAATATCGGAGTCAGCACTTTTCTCCTTACTTAAGCGTAAGGATAAAATTTTTTCTTTTTTATGATATTTAATTTTTGGAGACATGTTATAAATATTTATTGACCCGATATCTTGAACTTTAATTTCTCTTTCCCTCATTCTTAATTTGGTATGGTTAGATAAAATAATTTTCACTCAACCATAATATCACAAACCAACTCCGCCCAAAGTAGCCAAAATTACACCACACCTGAAATTGTCAAGGTTGCACCTTGACAATGGGAGGGGGGAGGAAAAGGAAAATGGGAGGTGCAACCTTGACATGAGCGTGTGGGAGAAGAGGTGGAGGAAGGACGGTCCTTGCCGAGAGGCTTCCTTTTACAAATTGTTAAATTTCTCCACTGATAAGCCCGCTTGATGTACCACGATGTTATACAAAGTGCCAATCGGAATATCTTTTGAGCCATGAGTTGCGACTGTCACCACCCTTAAACCATCAGCGCTTTTTAGATAAACATGACTCCCCCTTTGGTGAGTCTCGTAGAAACCAATTTGCTTCAACTTCTGAATTACTTTTTTAGCACTTAGCCGAGTAAGCTTGCCCATATCATAAATTTAAATTGTTTTTGGAACAAAAATTTTTAGATATGTGCCCTCAGTGCGAAAAGCCGGACTTGGCACCTCTCCCTTATCTTTTACAATCAATTCTAAATAACCTAATGCGGCCTCACGCACATTAGCTTCCGCTTCCGCAAAACTTTCACCAAAAGATGAGATGTGATTGAGTTCCGGAATAGTTGCCACCACCTGATCAGACTTCTTATCCACTTCATATTCAATTTTATAATTAAATTCGTTAGACATAAAAAGATTTTATCATACATCAATTTGCCAAGCAAGCCAAAATTACACCACACCTGAAATTGTCAAGGTTGCACCTTGACATGAGTGTGTGGGAGA
>JBBTTN010000114.1:0-6006 GCA_038064235.1 Patescibacteria group bacterium | reverse complement strand
TTGGGTCACGCCGGCCGGCGCTTGGTCCATCAAAGTCACCGTCACAATCCCCGTGGCAATTGAGGTCACAAAACTGACTAAAAGCACCAGCAAAACAATTTGATTTTTGTTTAATTCTTCAAGCTTCATTAATTTGACTTTACCACACTCGCACTGTTCCAGTCAATTAAATAAAAGAAGGCGTCAATGAAATCGGCGCGCCGATTTTGATATTTTAAATAATACGCGTGTTCCCACACATCAAGTCCGATAATTGGTATGAAATCAAGCTCTAACGGCGTATCTTGGTTAGCAGTGCTAATAATTTTTAACTTACCATCGGAAGCCACCCTATTACCTTCGGTCGGGCAAACAAGCCACACCCAGCCACTGCCAAAGCGCGCCAGCGCCGTGTCTTTAAACAACTTTTGAAAATTCTCAAAACTGGAAAATGTTTTATTAATGTCCTCTAGCAATTTACCGGTTGGCACGGAGGCCTTGCCGTCAGAATTGGGTTTTAAAATGTTCCAGAAAAAACTATGATTAGAATGTCCGCCACCATGATTACGCACCGCTATGCGAATATCTTCCGGAACACTTTTTAAATCACTTAAAAGTTCTTCTAAACTTTTCTCAGCCAATTCCGGATGTTTGACCAGCGCTTCATTTAATTTATCAACATAAGTTTGATGATGTTTGCTGTGATGCAACTTCATCGTCGCTTCATCAAAGTATGGTTCCAACGCCCCATATTCAAATTTTAATTTTGGCAATGTGTGCATGAGATTAGTTTAACATAGAATTAAATTAACCCCACCCTGCCCTCCCCGAAGGAGAGGGTACGAATACTCCCAGCGAGGCTTAATCTTGATATTTTCAACCTCAAAAGCGATCTCTTCCTTTTTTGGATTTCCATTAATGGCAATTAAATAGCAAGCGTATCTAGTCAATTTGACATCGGATACTGTTTTTTCTAAATCAAGTCCAATTTTTACCATTTTCATGACATCATGAAAATGGGAATTTACTTCACTTCCAGCTTTTCTGCATGATTCCTTAGCTTTATTTAATGGTGTTTCAAAATTCTCCCAACGAGAATACCCGAGTATTGGATACAATTCCCGCGCATACCAATACTCAACACCATTTTTGTGCCTAATGTCATCTAAAGTTTTAAGTAGTAATTTTAATTGCGATGATTCCATTTATATTAAATAACTGTAGCATAAATTTAAATGAAAACCCCGCGGTCGCAAGCGACCGCGGGGTAAATATATCAAACCATCCTTTTTTCTCCCCCTTTTCACTTTGTAAATACTGGCACACACCAACTATTCGAATCATAACCAATTTCGCTTGCCTTACATACGCTTAGTGCCACATGATTACGCTCTTGATCAAAACAAAAAGTTAGCACCCTTGACCATGGTGGACAATATTGAACACAAATTTCAAACCCTGCCATTTCCACAAATGGCACAAATGTATCTCCAATTTTTCGCTTCATATTCTGAACCCAAAGTGGGGAAAGAGCACCCATTGATAATACTGCTACATGTGGAAGTGATTCAATACCAACCATGGCTCGAACCTGGTCAGAAGAACAGGCAACATTTGCTCCTAAATCAACCTTTTTCCAACGGAGACCTTTTTGCCAGTTAATTCCCTCTCGCAAACGAAAAAGTTCCGGATTCGTAAATAATCCTTCCCACCGGGCAATCTTTGCCTTAAATTTTACCTGTCGATCACAGATAATCAGCCAGAGTTTATCCACCGTTTCGCCCACACTCTCCAAACAGATCTCTATTACCGGTTGGATTAAACCCGTTCCTGGTTGCGGGATTTCCTTCCATAAATCCATAATTTCCTTTTCTTTAAAACCCAAATCGTATTCATTATTCCAGAGTCGGAGCAATACAATCTGATCGTGAGGTAAGGTAAACAAACGATCAACTGAGGTTAACATGTCTCCCATTCAACATTCTCCTTAACAAAGACCTTTTTCCCCACCAAACTTTACCCAAATTATCATGTCACGGTCATCAAAGCAAATATAAATTTTTTACTCCCAGCGAGGCTTAGCCTTGATATTTTCTGGCGCAAGTAAGAATGGGCGGTAAAATTTTTAACACATAATCAAGATCGGATTTGAAATTATGGGGTTACGGGACATCGGATGTCCTTTAATTTAACAAAAAAAAAGCGCGTACCAAATATGGCCGCGCGTACCAAAATCCTTAGGTTGGAATATATTTTGGCTCAAGTGATTTTTTCTTGTCAAGAACAGTTACAATCTGTTTTCGTTCCCGATCATAAACAACCCGAAGCCATTCACGATCATCCTTTGACCAAACGAAGAATTGAGTTCTGGTATTTGAATATCTTTTAACAAACACTACTGTTGCCGGATCTTGACGAGAATTGTTATTTTGTATTAACTGAACCAACCTTCTTGATTTTTCGTTAGAGAGCCGGACTCCATAACGCTCAAGAGCTCGTTGTTTAGCGTGAACACGCCTACCATGAATTACACTACTCACAGATTGCTCCTTTCTCATATGAAGAACATATGTGACTTCACCACATCGAGAAATCATCAAATCAGACAATATAACAAAAACTATTTTTGGTCAACTATTAAGTAATAAATTACGGGACATCGGATGTCCTTTAATTTTAAAATTGCTGGCGACCTCTAGCAATTATCTCCGGTAAAATTTTGAGGACATAATCAAGGTCGGATTTGGTGGTGGCGCGGGCGAGAGTAAAACGAATTGCTGATTGGGCGCGAGCGTCACTTGCACCGAGCGATTTAAGAACATAAGACGCGCTTTCACTGCGCGCCGAGCAAGCGCTACCCGAGGAGCAAGCCACGCCTTTGGCATCAAGCGCGAGCACCACATACTCGCTATCCGCACCGAGAAACGAAACATTAATATTGTGTGGCGCCCGCGCCGAGGCCGAGCCATTTAAAACAGTGTTAGGAATTTTTAATAATTGGGCAATAAAATAATCACGGAGTTTAGTCAGTCGCACCGTTTCTTTGTCTCGTAATTTTTCACAAAGCGTCAACGCCTTTGCCAAACCCTCAATCGCCCACAAATTTTCCGTGCCGGACCTTCTTCCGTTCTCTTGTCCGCCACCCGCAAACATCGGTTTTAATTTAATTCCCCGCTTCACATAAAGCACGCCTGAACCTTCTGGACCATAAATTTTTCCGCCATTTATCGTTAAAAGGTCCACCCCGAGTTTGGCAACATTCAAATCAAAAAATCGCACGGCTTGGCAAACGTCAAGATGAAAATAGGGAAGTTGAGTTGAATATTTTTTCCGATGTTTGCGAATCACTTTGGCAATTTCTGCCACTGGTTGCACCACGCCAATCTCACTATTCGCGTAATGAAGTGTCACGAGGCGCGTCTCCGGTTTTAATTTTTCCGCCAAAATTTTTGAGTCAATTAAACCATCAAAATTCACTGGCAAATAAGAAATTTTTTCTCCTTCACCTTCCAATTTAATACACGCGTTTAAAATTGACGGATGCTCAATCACGGAAGTGATGACACCGGACACCGGGTGTTGGGGCATCTTTAACACCCGGTGTCCGGTGCCCATTATTGCTAAATTATTACTTTCCGTGCCACCGGAAGTGAAAATAATTTCATCCGGGTGCACACCCAAAAAACGCGCCACCGCACTGCGCGCCTCTTCCAGCCTTTTCCGCGCCTGCATCCCCTCACGGTGAATACTGGAAGGATTGTTCATCCCCGCCGCAGTGTCTAAATAAATCCTTTTTTTCATTGAAATTTTTCACCATTTAAAAAACTATTCCGTAATTTTGATTAGTTTATCAAACGCTTCTGACGCTTCCGTATCTGTCATGTGTTCAGGAGGTGTTTTGAAGAGAAATGGACATGCCAACTGCGCTTTTTTCTGTTGTTTAGTATCAACCAAATATTGTGCTACTCGTATTGCGTCCGACACCGTGCCTGCTCCGTTGATACTAATTTCGTCCTCAATTACGGAAGTTATAAAAATTGGCGTTCGGCCAAAGATTTCGCCTTCAATTGTGATATTGACTAACTTATGGCCGGACGGTTCTCCAGTATAGGAAAAAGCGACAGTTGGCGTGGCATCATCTTTATCTAAAAACTTTTTGAGCGTTCCGCTCTTGGATTTTTCTTTATGTTCAAATCGGTACTTGAGATTAAAATGGTCAGCGTTACCACCGCGATTTTCTTGATGAGTTTTGGTAATTCTTATACCCCTCATTTTTAGCAACTGTAATAAAAATCTATTTAACATTGTTGCTCCGAGCTGGCTCTTAATATCGTCGCCAAGAATTACTAAACCTTTTTCTTCAAATTTTTCTCGCAACTCTGAAACGGTAGCAAGTGGCGAAGGTATACAATTTACAAAACTACATCCAGCTTTTAATGCTTCTTGCGCATAAAAACGGCTTGCCTCGTCGCTACCAGACGGAACAAGATTAACCAAAACGTCAGTTTTGGTTTCCTTAAGAATTTCTGCGACATCAACCGATTCATCCTTGCTCTCGTGAACAAAGCTACCTTTCATTTCCTCAATTACTCCGTCCAATGTTGGACCTCTAAAAACGACAGCCTCGTACTCCAGGGGTTTTGTAATTTCTCTTGCGATGTTCATTCCCTCAAAAATTGCTTGGTGCAATTTCTTACCAACCTTTCTTTCGTCCACATCAAAAGCACAAGCGAAATTTAAATCACTCACCATGTAATGTCCGATTATTGGATGCAAAAGCCCAGTCGTTTCGTTGGGATTTTTCGTATAGAAAGAAACGCCCTCGACTAAAGCTTTTGCAAGACTTCCTACCCCAATAATACCGACATTAATTTTCTTCATAACTATTTTATAGGTTTAACCAAAAATGATTTTGATTTTCGGTTATACGATTTTATCTCCTCGGCCTCTAAATGCGGATTGCTCTCTAAAAATTCGTTGAACGATTTATATTCTCCCATTCCCTTAATATCAAGGTCGTTCAATTTCCAATCGTCAAAACAAAGTATCACAGGTTCGGTGATGAGAGGACGAATAAAATTGAGAACGGCTTTTGACGAACTATAAGTATCGCAATCAATAAAAACGAAGCCGATTTTTCGTAAATTAAATTTGTTGACTGTTTCATTAGTAAGCGTCTTATCGTACCAACCTTTTATCCATGTAATCGCATTCGGGTCTACACTTCTCCGTGAAAGACAATTTTGCATTTGTTCAAACGAGCAAGTATAAAAACCCTTCTTCCAAACTCCATCGTCCTCGTTTTCAGAACCAGCAGGTAATCCCTCAAAAGCGTCAAAACCAAAAAGTCTCGTTGATTTCAAACCCATATCCTCGCGAGCAAGATAAAGACTTCCAATAGAATTTCCGTTAAAAACGCCAAACTCTAAATAATCACCAATTTCATTTCCCTTGATTTTTTTGAGTCTTGCAAAGCAATCCTTGAAAAAGTCAACGAGCTTTTGTGGAGGCACGAGATTGACCGCACAAATATCGTCAACATGACCCGCCGTCCATGGCGATTTTGGGACGGGGCTAAATTGTCGGTAGATTGTTTTCGCTATCCGTTTTAGTGGAGAATATCTGTAGGATTTCATAACAATGTCATTGTAATCTTTTGAGCGATAATTTTCAATCAGATATTTGTAAAATCCTAGCAAGTAAGCTATAATTTTGCCATGCTTGCCACCCTCACAACCAACAGTGGTTTTATTAGTCTGATTTTAGCTGGGATGGTAATTTGCCTCGCCATTTTAGTGATTCGCCAGGAAATTCGTTTAAAAAAATTACTGCAAGGCAAAAAAGGCAACGACCTTGAGGGTGTGATTATTGATATGGCGCAAGCGCTGGACCAACTCGCCAATCAACATCAGCAAAACAAAGAAAAAATTGATTGGTTAAAACAAAGTATCCGCCAAAGCTTGCGTCATGTGCGCACGATGCGTTTTGCCCCATTCAATAACGCCGGCGGAAACCAAAGTTTTGCCA
>JBBTTN010000113.1:0-3038 GCA_038064235.1 Patescibacteria group bacterium | reverse complement strand
CACACCAGCATTCTCGTACATGAGACCATCTGTGCCACCATCCCTTGCCCCACATGGCGAGGTTTAAGATTGAATCTAATTTGGGACCTCAAAGTCCACTAGACCCATGTACCAATTTTTGTTTATTTTTTTGAAGAGATTTTTCCCACTCTCACGCAAGCCGTAACCAGTGTGATCCCCAAGAAAAACGTCTTAAGACCATGTCGCAAAAGCCTTAACCATTGCGTACCACATGATTTCAAAGGGTAGTATAGCAGAGCAGATTTAAATATAAAAAAATTGAACCTCGGTCTGCTTTATCTGCCGACAGGCAAACATTGCAAACCAAGGGTCAAAGAGTCCAAGTGCCAGAGGGTCAGCTTGTGGCCGACACAGTGGCAGAGGGATTGCGAGAGAACACCTGGCTGCCACCGTTCCACTCGTACGGATACTCGACGGAGTACGCGTGGACGTGCCAGCCGCCGTCGTACCAGCTCACACCAACCGCGCGAAGCACACCGGCAATGTCCCTGATGTAGAAAATGTTGGCGTAACCGTTACTCAAAAGAACCCCGGATTCGCCATTCTTCTGCTTCTCCATCAGAGAGAACATTTCGGAGAGGGTGGTTTCAGCTTTCGCTTCGCCACCGAGTTCAGTGATGATCGGGCCATCTACCGACACGTTGCGCAACTTTGCGTAACGCAAGGTCTGTTCGCCGATCGGATCTTCGGTCTTGCTGTCGCCGTTCAGAAACCACGCCTTAAAATTGTCGCCGAGGTAAGAGCAGATTCCGCCGTCCTTCTTCAGTTTGAAGTTGTCGCTAGCGACGAACTTCGACTTTGTTGCCAGAACAACGACCGTTGCAACGAAATCAAGAAGGCTTTCAATAATCTCCTCAATCGCCACCTTCACCTTCCCGGCGATGATCAACTCGGCAATTTTTTGACCACCGAGAATGTTGAGAAGTGCCTCATCCTTACCACGAGTCCATGTGCTGTACTTGCATGCCATGATGTTACTGCCTTTCTTTGGCTATTCGCCAAAAAATTTACCTCTACCCGAGGTTAAGGGGGTTGTATCTAAACAGACACAACCTTTCAAAGATCTGCCTAGAGATTACACTATTCAACTAAAAAAGTCAAGTACATAATTTTAGGTAAAGAAAACCTTGGGTAGGTTTATTGACGAAACCTACCCATTTTTCTTGACTTTAGTAGGTTTTTGACCTAAACTTGTTAGTTATGGAACAAAAAATTGGTCAAAAAATAAGGATTGGGGAAGCCGCTAAACTTCTTGGCGTGTCAATAAAAACTCTGCGCAATTGGGAAAAATCAGGCAAACTACGAGCCTTGAGAACAGTTGGTGGTCAAAGATATTACAACGAAGAGGTTCTTAAAAGATACCGTATAAACATTGAGACTTTGGGTTTAGTGTGGACCTCAAGCGAGCAAGCTCCCACTTTACCAGAAGAATATTATTGCGATCGGCAAGATCGTTTTACTAGTCGGTTATCAAAGATGGGTTCTTTGTTTTCGCAGTCCCTCGGTCAAAAATCAGAAAGATTAGCTTCTTTACTCACCTTAGTGGCAGGAGAAATTGGAGATAATTCTTTTGCTCACAACATTGGCAACTGGCCGGATGTAGCGGGAATTTTTTATGCTTACGATTTTGAAAAAAGATTAATTGTTTTAGCTGACCGCGGTCGAGGGATACAAGCAACCTTAAAAAAAGTTCGCCCAAATATCTTTGATGATAAGGAAGCCTTGCAAATTGCTTTTACGGAAATTGTGTCTGGTCGCGCGCCAGAACAACGAGGTAATGGTCTCAAGGTTGTCCGTCAAGTTGCCGAAAAAGATAATGCAATTGGTTTAAATTTTCGTTCTGGCACAGCTTTAGCCGAAATCCCTCAAATTGGTGGTCAATTGAAAATTAAAATGACTGAAAAAAATGTTCGAGGGGTGTATGCGATTATCAAATTTTAAAAAATATTTAATATGCAAACGATTCAATTACAAAAGTTTGGAACAGTTTTAGTTTCTCGTCCCGCCGGACGAGAAGCCTTCAACGCCATCCGTTCATCACTAGAGACTAACGCGACAATTAAAGTTGACTTTGATGGAGTCTTGACCGTAACACCATCATGGCTTGATGAATTTTTAACTCAACTGACAAAATATGTTGGAGATAAAGTTAAACTACTTCCAACCCAAAACGCTTCGGTATTGGCTAGCCTACCCGTTTTGAGTGAAGCTCGTGATGATTTAGTGGCTAAAATAATAAAAGATTCACATCTGATTGCGCAATAATAAAAATTTAATAGGTTAAAGGCTTTGCAGGCGCAAGACGAGGATAACGATGAGGCGTTGGATGAGAGAAATTATTAGGCGTTGAAGTTCCGCAATCCGTGCTTGAATATCAAGCGGAAGAGTAGAGGTGGCGTTGATAATAATTTGATTATTTCGGCGATTACCGCCTCCACCCCCACCGCCTCCGCCACCACTGGATGAATTACTGTCCGCTAAAGTAGTAGCGCTCACCGCCGAAGAAACTACCGATTCCAAACTAGCGCCATCAACTGCCGAAACGCGATAGGTGTAAGGAGTGTTTGGGGTTAGTGGAGTTTGTTCATATTCGGTAGTCGTTACGCTGGTAAACGGAGCTGTCCCCTCATTTAAATAAAGATTGTAGGAAACAACCCCGGAACTAATTTGACCAGTCACCACGGGATCGGTCGCTGGCGACCAAGCGATTTTAATTTGAGTAGGAGAAAGTGGTGTAGCAATTAAATTTGCCGGCGTGTTTGGCAGAGTGGTGTCTTCCGCGCCAGGAGAACTGTTCGTTTGAAAATTAAAATCTTGAGAGGAAGCGCTGTTGTTATGTTGATCAGTTGAAACAACTTGATAGTGATAAGTTTGACCAGGTTGTAAAGCGGTGATAAATCGGTAATGGGTTTTAACTAGATTTGAATAAAAACTTGTGTCGCCGTAATTAGCAGTTAAACCGTAATTTATTTTTGTATCAGATAACTCATTGGTGTCCCAAATAATAAAGGAGGTGG
>JBBTTN010000112.1:0-13762 GCA_038064235.1 Patescibacteria group bacterium | reverse complement strand
TAAACACGAGATTGCGAGTGTTTATCTTTACCAAAATGATGGTAAGTTGATGTTGGTCGCCACTGATTCATTTAGATTGGCGGAAAAAAAGCTTGATTTGGGCGCCAGCGAGGTGCCAGAAAATCTAAATTTAATTATTCCTTTAAAAAATGTTCTTGAGGTAATTCGAGTTTTTGATAATCTGGTTGGGGAAATGAAGGTGAATTGGGATAAAAACCAAATCGCTTTTGCGACCGACAACCTTTATTTAACCTCGCGGTTGATTGACGGAGTTTTTCCAGACTATCGCCAAATTGTGCCTAAAGATTTTAATACCGAAATCTCCGTTTCCAAAACTGAACTTCTAAACACCTTAAAAATTACCGCAATTTTTACCGACAAATTAAACCAAACCAACCTGACAATTTTACCTAAAGAGGGGGTAATAGAAATTAAAACTCATAACGACAGTGTGGGCGCCAACACCTCCAAACTCTCGGCAACCATTTCCGGTGAGGCTTTTGAGTTGGTGATTAACAGTAAATATTTATTTGAGTGTTTGAACTCAATCAACTCGGAAAATATAAATTTACGAATCGTGGCGCCCAATAAACCAATCGTGGTTAGTGGCGCCGGCGACCAATCGTTTATTTATTTAATTATGCCAATTAACCGCTAACAATAAAGGTTTTATGGAGGGAATCCAAAATTATCTCAAAAAATTTGAGAATCTAAAAAACCCAAAAGTCATCAGAGAAAAACTCGCGCGAATTATTTTAGAACAAACCAAAGTAGTGGTTACAGCCGAACAAATTATTCCCAAACCACGGTCATTTTATTTAAACCTCTTACCCACTACCAAAAGTTTCATTTTCCAAAAGAAAAAAGTGATTGAAAAAGCGTTTGGCTTTCCAATTACCTAGAATATGATATTGGTATATATTTGAAAATGTAGTAAAATTAATTTATGAGCAAAATAAATAAAAATAAAATTACTCCAGACAAAAAGGAATATCTTGAAGTTATCGCCGAATCAATCAATGAAAAGTTTGAGGTGATAATTGAAGGTCAACAAGCGCTTAATCAAAAATTTGATAAGCTTGAAGAAAATCTAGATGAATTTAAAGAAGAAACCGGAAGTAATTTCAAGACAATCTTTGGTTACTTAATAAAAATAGATGACGAAATAATGAGCATAAAAGAAGAATTAAAAGGTATCCGAAAAGATTTGTTAAATAAGGCGGAAGTAGCGCGGGTAGAAAAGCTAGAGTATAAAGTCGCCTACCTCGAAAAAGAATTGGCAAAGCGTTAATAATAAAAAATGAAACCTGCCTATTTTATTCTCCCCCTCGCGCTCATTTCCCTTTTTATCGGTAGTCAGATTGGAGGAGTGATGATTTCCACCACCAATCTCACCGCCACAGTTACCGCCACTTCTCCTTCAACCTCACTCGGGGCAAGCAACACTCAAATCTCTTACATTTCAAATTTAAACACCCAACTTACCAATCAAGCCAAAACTTATTCTACTGCTACCAACCAAACGAGTTTGGCGATTACTTTGCGCACTCTTGCTATTGACCGCGGTAATGAAATGAAAAAACTGGCCAAAACTGGGCCACAAGGCGCGCGCGAGTTTTTAAATTTAGTTTTACCTACCACCACTCGCAAAGGTCTACCACCCGAAGCGCAGACTTATGTGGAACAACCGGCGACGATTCAATCTTCTATCAGTGTTATTATCGCTGATGATTTTGTTAACAAAAGATCCGAAACTTTTTATTCATTAAGACAAAATAACAAAGAAATTAACTTTTACCCTACCACGAAACCTAATCTGGTTTCGCGCGCGGTAATCAGAACTACTGGTTTACTACTGGATAATATTCTCGTCGCCGACACCAGCAAACCCGCCAACTATTCCGTTATCACTCCCGCGCCACCACTCTCGGCTGATTCTCTTGGTGAGCAAAAAACTCTTGTGCTCCTCATTGACTTTCTTGATTCTGGTCCGCGACCTTTCACACCAGCCGAAGCCTATGATTTTATTCTTAACCCCAATAGCCAATTTCAGAAATTCTACAAAGAAAACTCTTACAACAAAACTTGGTTTACGGGTGATATTAAAGGGTGGTATAGATTGAATAGAAATGGAGGAAGTGGTGAACTAGGTTGTACTGGTGGAATTTACATAAATAGTGATGAGATTCAAAATTTTCTGGTTAGTGATGCCATAAACCTTAGTAATTACGACAGAATAATATTTTTAGGAGCTCCTTTGGGGAATTGTTCCTTTGTTGGCAAATCTCTAATTATTATTGGAAACAATGAGTATAATTTATCTCAAACATGGGTTTTCCCTAATAATTATTTAATTTCTGGAAATTACGACTATGCATTAACCCATGAGGTTGGTCATAGTCTTGGTGTTTATCACGCCAACTCACTAGAATGTGGAGGGGACATTTCTTATGGTCATTGTACAAGTGATGAATATGGCAACTCTTTTGATGTTATGGGTAGTGGGGTAAATTTTTTTAATCATTTCAATGCTTTTTATAAAAAGATTTTTGGTTGGATAGATCAAAATTCCACCTTATTGATAGATCAACCTGGGCGATATACTTTAAATTCTTTAGAAAGTATTAATGATGGTAAAAAACTGGGTTTGATTAGATTGCAAGATTCTTCCATCCCATTCAGTTTAGAATATCGTAATTCCCCCAATTTAAATTCTGGTTTGTTAATCAATAAACTTGATATTATTAATCCCGAAAGTTATAAGGGCACTAGATTATTAGACATGACTCCATCTAGTATAAACGAGGGGTGGGAATTTGGGGGTCGTGGCGATTTTCGTGATTCAGCTTTATTATCGGTATTTGAAGATCAAGGACTCGGTGTAACTATTGGCCCCATAATTAACAAAGGCAATGATATAACATTTGATGTGAATATTATCCCATCACTCTGTGTACATAATGAACCAATATCTGAAATTACTACCTACAGTCTTCAATCAGGAGTAACGGGTTATCTGGGATTTAGATTTGATAATAATGATACGCCTCCCTGTGGACCGTCTAATTTTTTAATTAAAATGAAACTTCCTCATTTGTTTGGTGGGGTTGAATTTAGTAATAATAATACTCTAAATGTTGGTGAATTTATGAGTGTAGTTGGGCAAGTGAATGCTCCCCCCAATCTTATTACGGGATTCTACCCTGTTAATTTTGAGATAATTAATCAGACTAACAATTCATCATTTAATAGAGAACGTAGCTTTGGGGTTTGGACTAACACAATATCTTCCCCCCATTACAACATAAGTGTTTCATCCGAATCAGGTGGAGGTATTGTCCCCTCAGGTGTAATAAATGTTAACTCCGGTGGTTCCCAAACCTTTACTATTACCCCAAATCCTGGTTACAAAATTAACCAAGTATATGTTAATGGTATCCCGGTTGGAGCTCTTACTTCCTACACATTTTCTAATATCCAATCTAATCAAACTATAAACGCTACTTTTACTGTTTCTCTGTCACCTCCAACCCCTAGCACGATAAGAATTACCTCGCCCGTTACAAACGCCAATTGGCTGGCGGGTTCTAGTCAGATGATAACTTGGTCAAGTGCCAACATTCCAATTACCAATCAAATCATCATTCAATTAAAAAGTAGCAACGCGCCAACTAATCCGGTTAATATCTCGTTGCATAAGGGACCAAATGATGGCATTCAGGTGATTACGGTGCCAGCAGTGCCATCAGGGAATTATTTTGTAGAATTATCAACTAGCGCTGTGAACGGCGTAGCGGTACCAGTGGCAACAAGCAGTGTGTTTACGATTACCGCGCCACCGCCACCGACTAATCCCACCATCAAGGTGATTGTGCCCACCAATGGGGTGAGATGGATGACCACCGCCACACTGGTTTACAACAAAACGGTAACATGGAGTACTACCAATATCCCGAGCGACACGCCGATCCAAATGAGACTGTTTACCGAAGCTGGCGTGGAAATTCCCGAGTCCCAAAGCAAGCTAAGACTTAACCAAGGACCAAATGATGGTTACCGAAAAATTAACATTTCCAGCGCCGTGCCCCCCGGCAAATATTATCTGGAATTAGATACTGCGGATGTTAACGGTGTGAATGTGTTGCCTTCGCGCAGTGGCGTTTTCACTTTAATTTCTCCTCCTTAAGGTAAGGGGGATTGAGGGGGTTATATCCCGCACCGTAATAATTCATAACTCACCCTACCCTCTCTTACCTTAAGAGAGGGTTTTGGATTTAAAGCCCTCTCCTTTGGGGAGGGTTTGGGTGGGGCTACCTAACCTCAAATTGGACAGAGGCTTCGCCGGTGTTGCCGAGATTGTCGTAAACCACCACGCGCAATTCTTGTTTATCTTCGGTGGTTAGTAAGTCCTCGTTTAAAACAAAACTGGTGTCAAACGGCGCGCGACGCACCGATTGCAAATAATTTTGATTAAGAAAAACATCAATTCTCTCCATCGCAAACCGGGCGTCAATTTTTAGTTTCAAATCCATCGTTTGACCTTTGGAATAATTGTCACGACTATCAGGCGAAAGAATTTTAACTTTTGGTTGATACTCCGGCAAATGCACATCGTCGGTGGCGGAGGGGATATTAGCTTCGGTTTCTTCAACGATTCCCTGTCTGGTCGCCCACTTTCGGATTGGCTCTTCCCAAAGCTTAAACTGTGGGTCGTCCTTCCGGTCTAACCAATAAAGGATGGAATGAACTTGTTTAACTAGGCGTTCCTCTTGCATATTTATCGGCGTGTATTCGGTGGCTAATTTACCGGAAATTTTATCAACATTGTAACTAATACCACCTTGCCAAAATCCCCGAAAGACTGGTTTGAGATCAGTGGGCGTGGGCGCTGGTTTAAGAAAAGTTTCCACCGGAATTTTTTTAAGAATTTCTTTCATCATTTGATTCCACATCGGCGCTACAATAAATCCCGCCACCTTCTTTTCCATGGCGGTATTGTCGTTATTTCCTACCCAGGCGCCGAGAGTAATGCTCGGGGTGTAGCCTACCACCCAAGCGTCTTTGTAATCGTTGGTGGTACCAGTTTTGACCGCCACCTGTCGTGAACCGAAATTAAGAATTGAGTTGGCGCCAAAGGTTGGCGTTCGCGCCGTGTTGTCTGAAAGAATGTCGGAAATTAAGCGCGCCGTGTTGGCGGGTAAAACGGTTTGGCTATGCGGTTTATTTTCTTCCAAAATCTGACCATCAGCCGTTTCCACCGAAAGAATGTTTTCATAAGGATTACGCACACCGTCGTTGGCAAACACACTGTAGGCGCTGGTAAGTTCTAGTGGCGAGACTTCCCCACCACCAAGCACTAACGGCAAACCATAATTATTAACATTGGTGAGGCTGGTAATTCCCATATTTTGAGCGGTTTTTAAGGCATCCTTAATTCCGGCTAAATAAAGCACTTTAACAGCGGGAATGTTAATTGATTGAGCCAGGGCGTTGCGAAGAGTAATCGGACCACGGAAAAGGTTGTCGTAGTTTGAAGGGGTGTAACACTTTTTGGCGTCGTCTTCGCAATTAGTATCAAACTGCGTTTCCAAATCAAACACCACCGTTTCGGGGGTGTAACCCTCGTTAAAAGCGGTGGCGTAAACAATCGGTTTAAAAGAGGAGCCGGGTTGGCGATGAGAAAGAGTTACATTAAAATTGCCATTATTATCAGTATCGTAATAATCCACCGAACCAACCATCACTAACACTTGACCGGTTTTGGGGTCAACCGCTACCATGGCGGCATTTTTCGCATTAAACTTTTCCCGATTTTCCGCGCCGTACTTTTTCACAATTTCCTCCGCTTTTTGTTGTAATTCCCAATCCAGAGTGGTGATTACTTTAAGACCTTTAGTTACCAACGCTTCCATGCCGTACTTTTCTTCCAAATAACTTTTAACCCAAAGGGTAAAGTGGGGCGCTTTGATTCCGCGTTCCGCCAGTGGGGAAAAAGTCACTTTTTCCGCCGAAGCCTGTTTTAATTCCTCATCGGTAATGAAATTTAATTCGCGCATCCGTCGAAGCACAAGGTTTTTGCGTTCTTCAAGTTTGTCGCGATTGTTGCCGTAGGGTGAATAAAAAGTGGGCGCTTTAGGGATGGCGGCAAGATAAGCCGACTCAGCGAGAGTCACATCTTTAGCTTGTTTGCCAAAAAAACTTTCCGAGGCTTCTTCCACGCCGTAAATACTGCCACCATATGGCGATTCATTTAAATAAAGATTCAAGATTTCTTCCTTACTCATCATGCGCTCAATTTTTAACGCTAAAATCCATTCTTTAATTTTGCGAGAAATTTTTTTCTCTTGCGTGAGCAGGGCGTTTTTAATCAGTTGTTGTGTGATCGTGGAACCGCCTTGCTTGGCCTCGCCGGCAAGAATGTTGACAAACACTGAACGCAAAATTGCCATGGGTTTAATGCCAGAGTGTTCATAAAATTCATTATCTTCAATGGCAACGGTGGCATTTTTAATGTGACGCGAAATATCTTCACCCGAAACGACTTTGCGTCGAACATTGTCTTGAATGTTGTAAAGTAATATCTTGCCGGTGCGGTCGTAAATTTTAGTAGATTGACTGACAATCCGTTCCTCAAACTGGTCAAAGCTCGGAATATCCAGATTAACCACCCAAATGGCGGTCAAACCAGCGCCAAAAAAACCACAGATTATCAAAATAATCAGCGCTTTGCCGAGGTATTTTTTGACTTTTCTCACTTCATTATGCTAACACAAAAGAGTAAGAAGTTGGAAGTTTGAGGTTGGGTGTTAGAGCGAGTATAATAATTTAAATGAATTTACCAATAGATTTTTTCACTCGGGGAATTGAGCGGATTTACCCTAATGTTGAGGCGTTTAAAACGCGACTGGCGACGGGAGAGAAGCTTAAAATTTATTTTGGGATTGACCCAACGGGGCCAACTTTGCATTTAGGGCACGCCACAGTGTTGTTAAAACTTAAAGAATTGCAAGACGCCGGGCATGAGGTGATTGTGCTTTTCGGTGATTTTACGGCGCAGATCGGCGATCCGAGTGGCAAATTATCAGCGCGCGTAGCGTTGAGCGTTGAAGCGGTTAATAATAATTTAAAAAAATATAAAAAACAAATTGGTAAAATTCTTAACCTTAAAAAAACGATTTTTAAAAAAAATGCGGTTTGGCTCGGTAAATTAAAATTGGGTGAAATTTTAAATCTAGCCTCAGAATTTACCGTTTCTCAAATGTTGGAGCGCGATATGTTTGCCGAGCGCCAAAAAGCGGGGCAACCAATTTTCTTAAACGAATTTTTTTACCCGTTACTTCAAGGTTATGATTCGGTGGCGATGAGCGTAGATGCGGAAATTGGCGCCAATGATCAAACTTTTAATATGCTGACGGGGCGAACGATGATGAGTAAAAGAGGGAAGGAAAAATTTGTGATTGCCACCAAATTATTGGTGGATGCCAGCGGTAAAAAAATGGGTAAAACCGAAGGTAATATGGTGACCTTTGAAGATGCCCCAAACGAGGTTTATGGTCAAGTAATGAGTTGGTCGGACGAAATGTTGGCGCTGGGGTTTGAAATTTGTACGCGCTTAAAAGAAGAAGAAATTAAAAATTTAATCGCCGGTAACCCGCGTGATGCCAAAATGCGTTTAGCGAAAGAAGTTACCAAATTATTTCACGGTGAGAGTAAGGCAAACAAAGCCGAAAAAAATTTTGTGAAAGTTTTTCAAACTAAAGAATTACCAAATGAAATTCAAGAAGTAAAAGCGGGAAAGGGGAGTTTGTTGGCCGACATTTTAATTAAAGAAAAATTAGTAGATTCCAAAACCGCTTTTAAAAATTTAATTGAAGGTGGCGCGATTACCATTAACGGCGAAACTAAAATTACCGACCAGTGGTTTAAAGTTGAGACAACCAACATTTTTCGGGTGGGCAAAAAGAAATTCCTTAAGGTTTTAGTTTAAGGAATTTCTTTAACTTTATTTATTTTTTTACATTTCATCCACTTCGTTTCCAAAAGCTTCATCTTCTTCCTCGTCTAAATCTTTTGGCTCTATTGGGTTGCCATTCTCATCTAATTTATCGTCATCCAATAACATATCATCGTTTGGCATATTATATTCAAATTAACCTTTAAATAACGACCTTTTTTAATCTTTCAATTTTGGACGCCTTATTATTAACATAAGGATATTTTTTTGCAAATCTGATGCTACTAAACTGTGGATAAAATGCCTGCCCGCCTAAATGCAGAGTTTTTGGAGGGGTTCGCAGGCGAGACAAGTGAGAGCTAAAGCAATCGCGTCATACTCATCATCTTCTTTAATTTCTTTTTTCAACACGATTAATTTCGGCACCATCATAATCACTTGCGCTTTATCAGCTCGACCAAAACCTGCAATCGTTGATTTTACTTGCAGTGGCGTATATTCAAAAATTTTTAAATTATTTTTTTTCGCTAAATATATAATCATCCCACGAACTTCACTTACCCGCATGGCGGTTTTTTGGTTGGTGGTAAAAAAAAGTTTTTCAATTGAGAGAACCTCGGGTTTATAAATTTCAATAATTTTTTCTAAACTTTCCCCAAGCTCTTTTAAGCGGTCGAAATAATCATCTGATTTATTAGTTTTTAAACAAGCCGAATAAATTAATTTTTCCTTCTCTTTCGGCAACTTTTCCACCACCGCCACCCCCAATTTATCATAGCCTGGGTCAATCCCGAGAATTTTCATACTAAATTTTCTGGCAACTCCACATTGACGCTCACACGTTTGATGTCGGCGTGGGATTCAAGTGAGTCGATTAAGTTGACGAGTGCTTGCATCGTGGCTTCGTCATAAATTTCTAAAAAATTATTCGGCTTCCAACCCGTTTCAGACTCGCCTAAATGTGGAACTTTTGGCGGGGTGAACGCCCAAGTCACCGCGCCTTGGCCGGCTAAAGTCGCACCGTGTTCGGCGAGTAAATGTTTGATTTCTTGCGAAGTGCGATTTTTACTATCAGTAATGCCTTCAATAATTATTGCCGTCCCACCCGGGCCGTATGTTTCGTAGATTACTTCCTCAAAGTTCTCGGCGCCGGCGCCACTCGCTTTAGCAATCGCGCGATCAATATTCTCGCTTGGCATATTAGCGGCGCGCGCCTTCTCAATAATTGCTCTCAAATTCGCGCTGTTTTTATCACCATTCACCTTCTTCGCCTCCATCGTAATGTTGCGCGCCAAAAGTGAAAAGGTTTTACTTTTCTTGCCATCCACTACGGCCTTTTGCCGTTTAATTTGTGTCCATTTATTGTGACCAGACATTTTTTAAATAGGCTAATAGCTTCGTTAGCCCCGACGCGAAGTCGGGGTCCCGACCAAAGCGTCGGGAATTATTATAGAGGGAAAAGGTGAAAGTTGAAAGGTTTTCGTAACCCACCCCAACCCCTCCCTTACCCTAAGGGAGGGGTCAAATTCTCTCCCCCTTAAGGTAAGGGGGATTGAGGGGGTTATGATTACAGCAACCTCTCTTGTCGGTCTCGCGGAAAGTCAAAGCCCAAGTGGTCGTAGGCTTTTTTGGTGACGAGGCGACCGCGGGGGGTGCGTTCAATAAAGCCCAGTTGGAGCAGATAAGGTTCATGGACTTCTTCAATTGTGGCTTCTTCTTCGGACGCCGCGGCCGCGATGGTGCCAAGTCCCACCGGCCCGCCACCAAACTTTTCAATAATCACACCGAGCACTTGACGGTCGGCACCGTTTAAACCGTGTTCGTCCACGCCCATTAAATTTAAAGTGCTTCTAACAATACTTTCATCCACCACTTCTTTTTTTTGCATTTGAGCAAAATCCCGACAGCGTTTTAATAAATGATTGGCGAGGCGCGGGGTAAAGCGCGAGCGCTCGGCAATAATTTTTGCCGCCTCGGGCGTTACCGCGATTTCTAAAATTTTCGCCGAGCGTTGGACAATCGCCATCAACTCATCAGCGGTGTAAAAGTCCAACCGAAAGGTGCCACCCGAGAAGCGTGAGCGAAGCGGAGAGGAAAGTAACGCCACGCGCGTGGTGGCGGCAATTAAAGTGAAGGGGGGGAGGTCTAGTTGGATGACCCTTGCGCCCGGACCCTTACCAATGATAATATTTAACGTCCCAGATTCCATCGCTGGATAGAGCACTTCTTCAATCATTTTGTTTAAGCGATGGACCTCGTCAATAAAGAGGATATCACCCGCGGAAAGGTTGCTTAAAATTGAGGCCAAATCACCCACTCGCTCAATGGCGGGTCCGGAGGTCACCTTGATTTGAGCGCCAATTTCCTTGGCAATTAGGTGGGCGAGGGTAGTTTTACCTAATCCAGGCGGTCCGTAAAAGAGTAAATGTTCTGGGGGGTGGGCGCGTTCGCGCGCGGCGGTTAAAAGGATTTTTAAATTGTCTTTGATGTGATTTTGACCAATATAATCATCCCAAAGCGCCGGGCGCAAAGCGCTGTCTAGGAACCAATCTTTCTCGGGTTTTGTGCTTGACATTAAAATATAATTATGCTAGTATCTCACCGTTATCGCCAAAGCGGAGTTAACTTGTCAAAAGCATAAACCCCTAAGCAACTGAGCCCACCGGCTTAAACGGGTTATTCAAAAGGACGATTTGGTTTCTTCGCTTCGGCGGATTTGCTGGTTCTATCCTTGAGAATCAACCTAACTTTAAATGCTTTGCATTAAAAGGATTGTTTAGGGGTTTATGACTTTGACTGTTAAAGATCTTGGTCTAAATCAACCACTCGCGTCAGTTCCTCCAGTGAGGTCACGCCGGTAATTACTTTCAGTATACCATCCTCTCTCATATCAAGGATTCCTTGAGGGGCCGAAGCTTTTTTTATTTCGCTTTCATTAGGATTTTTTTCTAATAATTGCGTGATGGCGTTATCAATTTTTAACGCTTCGTAAATTCCCACCCGCCCGCGATAGCCGGTATTTTGGCAAGTGTCGCATTTACCCGCTTCCCAAACTTGACCGTCCCACTCGCGCGCTAAATCTGGACGCTTGGCTTTAATGTCGGTGAGTACGGTGGCAATCATTTTATGATTTTTTTCATCAGCCGGTACGGATTTTTTGCAAACTTGGCACAGGGTGCGCACGAGGCGTTGCGCAATGGAAATTCGCAGGGCGGCGTCAAGAATTTTTGGATTAACTTTAAGGTCAATCAAGCGCGGGATCACGCCCCAGGCGTTGTTGGTGTGGAGGGTAGAGAAAACTAAATGTCCGGTAAGCGCGGCGTTGAGCGCGATATTAGCCGTTTCTTCATCCCGAATTTCACCCACCATAATTACATCGGGGTCTTGCCGAAGCGCGGCGCGGAGACCGGAAAGAAAGTCGTAACCCTTATCGCGATTAACTTGAGTTTGGTTGATGCCTTTCAAATGATATTCAATCGGGTCTTCAATGGTAATAATTTTAGTTTCCGAATCATTAATTTTTTTAAGAAAAGCGTAGAGGGTGGTGGTTTTACCCGAGCCGGTGGGTCCAGTAAGAAGAATTAAACCGTTCGGTTTGGCAATTTCTTGATTAACCGTTTCTAGTAAGCGCGCCTCCATCCCCAAACCCTCAAACGAGATGGAAAGGGTTTCGGGGTTTAAAATCCGAAGTACGATGGATTCGCCGTAGGCGCCGGGTAAAAGAGAAGTCCTGACCTCAATTTCCGCGCCGGCAATTTTAATGCTAAAGCGACCGTCTTGAGAATTATTTTTGATATTTAATTTCAAACCCGAGATTAATTTAACTCGCGATAAAATTTGATTATAAATCCGTTTATTAAAAATCGTGATGTCGTGAAGCACACCGTCTAAACGGTAACGCATTCGCGTGTCGGCCTCTTCCGGTTCAATATGAATATCGGAAGCGTTAATTTTAATCGCGCCGGCTAGCATAATTTCTAGCACGCTGGAAATACTGCCGGTTTTAAGCGAGGTTTCACTTTCTCTCGCAAACATTTCCGTAATTTCTTTGGTGGTGTTTAATTTTTCCAGCAAATTGGCAATTTCCTCGTCGGAAATATCAATTACTCCCGTTTTGGCTTTGGAGGAGGCAGAAATTTCTTGATAACGATCCCAAGCGCGCTTGAGACTCTCTTCGGAAATTAAATAAACATTGAGCAGATAATTTTTATCTTTTAATTCTTCCAGAATTTTTTGGGTGGGGAGTTGATTGGGCGATTCAATGGCAACATAAAGATCTTTACCCTTCACTTTAAAAGCCGCCATACTCGCCCCGCGCGCTTCGGCTTCGGGGATGAGACGCAAGGCATCGGTGTTGATGGGGAATTTAGTGAGATCAATGTAAGGCAGACCGTATTTTTGAGCGAGGGTTTCTGCTAACGCTTCGGCATCGCGGATTTTTAATTCCTCCAATTTTTTTTCTTGCTTCTCTTCTTTAAAATCAATCGTCATAAAACTATTGTAACATCCCGTTAGACATCTACATAGATATCTAACGGGATAACATAATCACTAGCACAGTGGCGAAAAAATAACAGATTGACGGGGTATGATAGAATGGCAGAATGAAGCGGTTAAGTAAAAATTTAGCGGAAACTCAAAATTTAGCCACCGAATGGTTGGGGAGTCAACTTTTTTTGCAAGAAAATAAGAGAAAATGTGCTACGACCGTGTTTTTATCTGGCGATTTAGGAAGCGGTAAAACTACGTTTACCCAAATGGTGGCAAAATTGTTGGGGGTGAAAAAAATTGTGACCAGTCCCACTTTTGTTTTGCGTCGCGATTATCCGCTAGCGAAAAATCAAGGACAATTTAAAAAATTAATTCACCTTGATTGTTACCGCTTGAAAGGTCCGGAGGAACTTAAAACCATTGGCTGGGCTGAAATTTTGGCCGACCCTGCAAATTTAATTATGATGGAATGGCCCGAGCGCGTAGGCGAATTAAAATCAAACTTTACTATTAATTTTAAAACTATTAGTGAAAATGAAAGAGAAATTGAATTTTAATTATAAAAAACATTCATGCCAATTTTTAACGATTTAAATTTAGACGATTGGAAAGAATCAGAAATTTGGACTGATAGTCTTTGGATTATTCCCACGCGAGACAAAACAGGAAAGCATGACGGTTTTTATCACGGCAATTTTGTTCCACAAATCCCTCGTCAATTAATTTTACGATACACAAAGAAAAATGATGTTGTTTTTGATCCTTTTGTTGGAAGTGGAACAACTGCTTATGAGGCCGAGAACTTGGGCAGACACTTTGTCGGTGTGGATATTCAACCAGAACTTATTGAGCACATTAAAAGCAGGGTGGATAACAAAGATTATTTTTCTGAACTTATCTCTGGCGATAGCACCGATAAAATTACTTTTTCTGATGTAACCGAAATCTTGAATAAGAGAAAAAAGAAAAATGTGCAGTTAGTAATTTTGCACCCGCCTTATGCGGACATAGTTAAATTTAGTAATCATGAAAAAGATTTATCAAATACAAAATCCCTGAGCACTTTTCTTGGTGGTTTTGCTCAAGTTATCAAAAATACGCTTGGCATATTAGAGAAAAATAGATATTTAGCAATAGTGATAGGCGATAAATATACCGCTGGACAATGGATTCCATTAGGGTTTTATTGTTTGAATGAAGCACAAAAGTTAGGGCTTATATTAAAAAGTATTATAATTAAGAATATGGAGGGCAACCGCGCTAAACAACACAAAGAAGCAATTTGGAAATACAGGGCATTATCTAGCGATTATTATA
>JBBTTN010000111.1:0-1865 GCA_038064235.1 Patescibacteria group bacterium | reverse complement strand
GGCAATAACAGCGGGCGGTTTTTTGCTTTTGTGGCACGCGCCGTGGTTAACATCCGCGCCAACTAATTATGTTGCCGAAGCGCTGGTGGCGCTTGAACCCGAGACGCCAAAAGTACCTGAGTTTGTCGTCACTCATTTGCCAACTCCCGAACCGCTTAAAGCCCTTTATCTCACCTCGTGGGCGGCGGGCACCAAAAGTTTTCGCGATCATATTTTAAAATTAACCGACGAGACGGAAATTAATTCGTTGGTGATTGATATTAAAGATTACTCGGGGCGGATTGCTTTTCCGGTAATTAATCCGGTATTAATAAAAATTGGTTCGCAGGAATTACGGATTCCGGATGTTAAAGAATTTATCGGTAAACTGCACAAGAAGGGGATTTATGTGATTGGGCGCGTGGCGGTTTTTCAAGACGCGTTTTTAGTGGCCAAGCGTCCAGAGCTCGCAGTGAAGCGCGAGTCGGATAACGGCGTGTGGCGCGATCGCAAAGGGATTCCATGGCTTGATGCTGGCGCGCGCGAGGTTTGGGATTACACCATCGCCATTTCACGCGATGCTTACGCGGTGGGTTTTGATGAAATTAATTTTGATTACATTCGCTTCCCGTCCGATGGCGATATGAAGGATATTGCTTACACCCATTTCAATTCCGCCAGTTCCACTCGCGTCAAACAAATGGAAAAATTTTTTAAGTATTTGGATAAAGGTTTAAATGATTTGCCGTTGCCAACTTCGGTGGATTTGTTCGGACTCACTACCAGCTCTGCCGATGACTTGGGGATCGGGCAAAAGTTGGAAATTGCCGCGCCCTACTTTGATTACATCGCGCCGATGGTTTATCCGTCGCATTACGCTTCGGGTTATTTGGGTTTTGCCAACCCAGCGACCAAACCTTATGAAGTGGTAAAAAATTCACTGGATTTGGCCTCACTCAAGCTACTTAACGCCTCTTCCAGTCCGCAAAAACTCCGCCCGTGGCTTCAAGATTTTGATCTTGGCGCTGATTACACGGCCGAGATGGTGCGCGCTCAAATTCAAGCCGTTTACGACGCCGGCTTGACCTCGTGGATGCTCTGGGACCCGTCAAACAAATACACCGTCGGCGGGCTTGATAAATAATCTTTTATTATGGAACTTAACGATTTAAAAATAAAAACTCTTGGAATAGATATCGAAAAATTTGGAAGGATTTTTAGTTTCAAGGATTTAGCTGATTTGTATATCAATGCGCAAATAATCAAACTTGAGATTACTAGAATAAAAGAAACCACGCCCCAATGAAGGGGCGTGGTTTGGATATCGGATCCGTCTCGGACGGACAAGATAGCTTGCACTATGCAGATAATATAGCAAACCTTATTTCAAAAATCAAACTTAATTTTCCCCAGCCCAAAAACAAGCCGTTTTCTTTATTCCGAATACATCACACCAATTTTAGGCGCGGATTTTTTTATCCAAGTTTCGTGACGATCAAGTTGAGCGGAAACGGCATAATATTCAGTGCGGAGAGTGTCAATTGGTTCGGCTAATTTATCAACTGTGGTAATTAATTCATGAATCGATTCTCGCAAAGATTCCGTGTCAAGTTTGACTTCATTGATTGCTTGAGTGTTTGAAATAATCTCAGACTTCATTCCACCAATCTCAGACTTCATCTCACCCATTCCCTTTTTTATTTTCCCAATTTCTTTTGTTATTTCAGCCACTTCTTTTTTTGTGGCTAAAACAGAAGTTAGTTTTTCAATATCCTTATTAGTTAACATAAGAATAATTATAGAAAACTAGAAACTATTTTGCAAACAAATGTGCTATACTAATCAAACAATGCCTCCGGAGTTGGGGAAAGATAAAAATTATTTTG
>JBBTTN010000110.1:0-2478 GCA_038064235.1 Patescibacteria group bacterium | reverse complement strand
TCCTCTCCGGACTTTACACCCGCGGGCAATTTAACGCTTACGCCAAACCGATAAAAAACCGCGCCTCCGAACACGAACTTTCCGAAGAAGAACGCGCCGTGCTAGAACCATTATCATGAAAGAAAATAATCACATTGAACGCCCGCCCGTAGTCGTGGTCGTGGGTCATATTGACCACGGTAAATCAACTTTGTTGGATTTTATTCGCCAAACCGAAGTCACGGCGAGTGAGGCCGGTGGCATTACGCAACATGTGAGCGCTTACGAAATTATTCATCAAACAAAAGCTGGCGCCAAGAAAAAAATCACTTTTATTGATACGCCCGGCCACGAAGCGTTTTGCACCATGCGTCAAACTTGTTCGCGAATTGCCGACGTGGCAATTTTAGTCGTCTCAGCGGAAGACGGCGTCAAAGCCCAAACGGAGGAAGCCATTCGGGTAATTAGGGAAAATAAAATCCCCTTCGTGGTGGCGATCAATAAAATTGATAAAGAAAATTCTAACGCGCAAAAAACACGCCAAGACCTCGCCGAAAAAAATGTGTTAGTTGAGGATTATGGTGGCAATGTTCCCGTCGCCGAAATTTCCGCTAAAACCGGTCAGGGCGTCGCCGAACTTTTGGATTTAGTTTTGCTCGTCGCGGAATTGGAGGACTTGAAAACGGCGCCAAATTCGCGAGCCACGGGACTAGTGCTGGAAGCTCATATGAATCAAAAAGTGGGGAACATTGCCACCTTAATTATTAAAAACGGCACGCTCACCAACGGCGATCATTTAGTCATTGGTGACCAAACTTTTCGAATTAAACGACTGAATAATTTTTTAGGCGAACAGATTAAAGAAGCCAGTGCCTCGGCGCCGGTGGAAATTTATGGATTGGGAAAACTGCCCGAAGTGGGCGCTTGTTTTTTTGCTTTTGCCGATAAAAAAGAGGCGGAGAGTTTTCTGAAAGATCAAAAAATTACTCCTAAATTAATCCGCGTGGCGCATATCGCAAACACCATCCCTCAAGCGGAAGGTGAAATTAAACAAGTTATCATCCCGATTGGTATTAAAACTGATGTGCTTGGCACTCTCTCCGCCATTGAACGCGAAGTCAAAAAACTTAGTACTCCTCTCGTGCATTTAGAAATCATTACTAAAGGCGTGGGTAAAATTAGCGAGAATGATGTGCGACTCGTCTCTAGCGGACAAGATGCGATTATTATCGGGTTTAATGTTACCCCCGACTCATCAGCCAAAGATTTGGCGGAAAAGTTTGGCATTACCATTCAAACCTTTGATATTATTTACAAACTTAGCGAGTGGCTCACGACCGAAATTAAAAAACGGACGCCAAAAGTAACCGTGGAAGAAGTGTTGGGCAAAATTAAAGTGTTGAAAATTTTTAGCGTTAATCGTGATAAGCAAGTGCTCGGTGGCACAGTGCTTTCAGGATCAATGATTTTGGGTAAGCAATTCCGCGTTATCCGTCGCGACAGCGTGCTAAGTCGCGGAAAAGTTTTGGAACTGGAAACGCAAAAAATTAAAGTTAAAGAAGTAGCCAAAGATAAAATGTTTGGCGCCTTAGTGGAATCAAAAATCGGCGTAGCAATAGGCGATGTGTTGGAAATTTTTGATTTAGTGGAAAAATAATTTTTTCAAAATGAATAATCACGCTGAGCGCCTTCGGACTGCTATCAAACAACTCACCGCCGAATTTTTGGCGCGCGAATCAAATCGCGCTTCGCTGATTACCGTCACTGATTTTACGCTAGACAAACGTGGTGAATATGGGCTAATCTATATTAGCGTCTTGCCGGAATCAGCCGAGGCAAGCGCGTTTAAATTTGTGAATCGGAAACTCCACGAGTTGCGCGAATTTATTGGCGAGAGAATTAAAGTTCGGCGGGTGCCGAGATTAGCTTTTGAAATTGATAAAGGAATAAAAAACTTTAACGATATTTCTGAAATGCTAATTAAAGAACGAAAAGATTCCCCGCCGACTGGCAAGCAAGTTAACAAATAAACTGGTAAAGTATTTATTAAGCAATGGCCTAGTGGCGAAGTGGTAACGCAGCGGTCTGTCACCCCTTCGGGGGATCTCCCGGAGGGAGACAAAACTTCCAAAATCAAAATGTATTATGTATATTTTTTAGCTAGCGAAAAAAATAAAGATTTATATGTCGGAAGCACCGAGAATGTTATTACTCGGTTAAATAGACATAATTATGGTAAAGTAAAATCAACCAAAGGTTATAAACCTTGGAAGTTGCTTGGTTATGAAAAATACACAACAAGAGGTGAGGCGGTAAAACAAGAAAAGTTTTTTAAAACCGGACAACAAAAAGAAAAACTTAAACAAAAATACGGCCTAGTGGCGAAGTGGTAACGCAGCGGTCTGCAAAACCGCGACGCGCCGGTTCAATTCCGGCCTAGGCCTCCAGTTTTGTAGAAAAAGATACAGAAGACCCAAGAGCGTGGGACGCGCGAAGCGC
>JBBTTN010000109.1:0-5575 GCA_038064235.1 Patescibacteria group bacterium | reverse complement strand
AAAATGTTACGGTTACCGGTCGCCAAACAATTTTAGAGCGTTTGGTTTTCATTATTGTTCTGTAATTTAGTACCCGCCAAAGAAAACAGCGTAATGAAAAAACCTAAAATAAAAAAAACCACATTTTTAGCCGAGGACGGTAAACCGGAGAATGGCAAAATCATCACTAAAATTCCTAAAATCAAATTATGCCAATTTTTAATTCGTCGCGCGTCCATTTGAACTTCATTATAGAGTAAATTATTTCGTGAGCAAATTTTCCCCAACTTTATAAGCTTCACCGGCGCCCATCGTCAAGAGCAAATCACCGTTTTTTAACTCCGCTCGCAATAATTTTTCCGCCTCCGCAAAACTATTTATCGCTCGGGCAATAGATTTAACTTTATTTATTTCTGCCGTAAGAATTTGATGACTGATAGTGCAATCTTCAGGTTCGCGCGCGGCGTAAATTGGCCCTACTAACACCATATCAGCCAAAGCCAAACTGACGGCAAAGTCGCCTAAAAGCTGTTTGGTTCGACTATAAAGATGAGGCTGGAATAAAATTATCAACCGTTTGGTTGGATAAAGTTCTCGCGCGCCGGAAATCGTGGCGCAAATTTCCGTAGGATGATGCGCGTAGTCGTCATAAATTATCACCTGATTAAATTCTCCTTTAAACTCAAATCTCCGCCAGGTGCCACGAAAATTATTTAAAGCTTTAATCGCCACTTCGCGGTCAATCCCCAGCGTTTCCGCCACTGCGAGCGCCGCTTGGGCGTTTCTAACATTATGCGTCCCAGTCACAAGTAGTGACAAGTTTAAAGTTGAAAGTTTAATGTAATTTTTTTCCGTAATTACCTTTTCTGATTTAGCAGACATTTCCGCAAACGCTGATTTGATATCGTCTAAATCTTTATAATAATCCAGATGGTCGGCATCAATGTTGGTAATCACTAAAATTTTCGGCGAGAGATTTAAAAACGAACGCTTATACTCGCAGGCTTCGACCACTAAATACTTACTCTTACCGGCAATAAAATTTGTTCGCGATCCACCTTCATTCAGAAGAAAACTTCCGATCACTACCGTCGGGTCCAAACCTGCTTCAATTAAAATTTGAGCAACCATCGCGGTGGTAGTGGTTTTGCCGTGCGTGCCGGAAATGGCAATGGTAAACTTTTGTCGTGATAACTCGCCTAAAAATTCCGGATAAGTTTGACATTTAATTCCCCGCGCCCGCGCCTCCACTAACTCCGGATTATCGGCGGGAATAGCGATAGTATAAATTACGAGTGTGACACCTTCCTCCACATTTTCTTTTTTGTGTTCAAAATTTATTCTGACACCGAGCCTGATTAACTCGTCCGTCACGGGTGAGCTTGATTGATCCGAACCAGTCACTTCAGCCCCCTCAAGCAACATCATCCGCGCAATCGCCGACACCCCGATCCCGCCAATTCCAATAAAGTGGACTTTTTTCATTATTTCGCTAGTATAGCAGGCAGATTAGAACCCCGACAACCCTAACGAAAGGAGATTGCGAAGTGGAAGTAAAGTTGTTTAAAAATTCGGTGAGTATTCATGCCTTCGGACGCGACACCGGCGATTGGCGAGTCACTGAGCCAAACAATATTGAAAGCTATTCCAAGATTATCGCTATGGCGAAAAAACTTGAAGCGCATACCGTTTGGTATCCGCGCGCTGGAACCTGCAATGCCAAGATTGTCACCAAACAAGATTTTCCTTCAAATAGATGCTTCAGTATTGATGAAGTGGCAATCATGACCGGCGTGGAAGCTTCGGGTTGTCCGGTGGGCAAAGGTGAAGCCTTCTTTATTGCCTCGGCTGATTGCCCCACCATGGTGGTGCAAGATGAGATTGGCAAAGTGGTTTGCGCTCATGCAGGACGAGATGAATTGATTGAGCGACACTGGGTCAAATACGATCACGCCAATCCTGGTCGCAAATTTGAGAGCGTGGTAGACGCGATCGCGAGTCATTATGGACACCCTATGCGCCACGCCAAAATATTTTCCGGATTTGGTATTCGTGAGGATTTTTGTCATGATCCAACCAATGAGAAGTACCGAGGTTACAACGACAAACTTGATGTCCATATCCATCGGCGCTTTGGTTCAGAGATCAGCTGTTTTGATCTGGATCACAATTTGAGTCTGGAACTTTTAATTCAGCTCCAGTGGCTCCGCTATGGCGTGCATCCCCAAAAAATGATAAGTGATCGGATTTGCACCAAAACGGATATTGGTAATGACAACCAATTTGTTTGGCACTCTCGCGCCCGCGACGGCGCCAATAGTGGCCGAAACGGTATCTTTGTAGTGGTACACTAAAAATCACCGAACCACCCGTACTTACTACTTTGACGGTCGTCAAACTAGTAAGTACGGGTTTTTATTTTAATTTTTTTACTAATTTATTAAACTGCTCACCGCGGTCAAATTCATTTTTAAATAAACCAAACGAAGCAAAAGCTGGTGAAAGCAAAATCACATCGCCTTTTTTGGAAACCTTTACCGCTTCTGAAATCGCCTCTTCCATATTTTTAAGGTCTCTCCTTAAAAACCCGAGACCCAAGGTGAGACCTTGATTCATAATTTTATCTGTTCCCGTGCCCGGCAACAAAATAACTTTTTTACAATATCTTGGCAGAGCTTCAACTAATTTTGTCATATCTAAAGTTTTGTCCGCGCCCCCCATTATCAATACAGTGTTTTTGTTTTTAGATAACGCTTTAAGCGCCACGAGCGTAGCTTCGGGTGTAGTACTCGTCGTGTCGTTATAAATTTTTCGCCCTTTCCAATTTTTAATAAATTCCAACCTTCCGGACACACCCTTAAAACTTTCCACTGCTTTTTTAATAACTTTTTCTGAAATATTAAGAGCCCGCGCTGTGGCCAGCGCTAGCCCTGCATTATATCGATTATGTTCCCCTGGTATTTTTAACTTCCAATTCTTTGGCAAAACTACCGAGGGTAACCCTCGGTTAATTTGTTCAACCTGCTCACCAACAATTAATATATCTCCCTTTTTTTGATGTGTATAAATCTTAGCTTTGTCGGCATAGTAGGCACTCAAATCACCTTTATAATAGTTAAGGTGATCAGGATAGAAAGTCGTAAACACCGCCACACTTGGACTAATTTTTTCGTCTCCAAAACCTTGAAGTTGCCATGAATCTAATTCCATCACCACCACGTCCCCTTTCTTTAATTTTTTCAGTAATGGCAAAGTTGAAACTCCCCGCACATTGCCACCCAAAAAAATTTCGGGATCGCGACCAAGGACAGTCCTTGGGTTTTGGGTTTTTAAGGACTGTCCTTGGGCTCCCTGTAAAATTTCGTAAATTAACTGCGTAACTGTAGATTTTCCCCGCGTGCCAGTGATGCCCACAATTTTTACTCCATAGTCCATCGCAATTTTCGCAAACCAAGAAGTACTCATCTTCACCGGGATATTATTTTTTCTTGCTTCAGCAATATAAATTGAATCTAGTGGCACGCCAGCAGCCTTAAGTATCAAATCACGATTTTGAAAATCTTTAAGGTCATGAGAGCCGAGGTGATAGGTTATAGGTTTTAGCCCCGACGTTTCAGTCGGGGTCCCGACTTTACGTCGGGAACTTACAAATTTATTTAGCGAATCAACAGAAGTTTTTAGTTGTTCCGCGGTTTTTAAATCCGTGACAATTAATTCCGCACCCATTTCAGCTAAAAATTTAGCGTCACCCAAACCGCGCCCCAAGAGTCCGAGCCCCATCACCGTTATCTTCTTACCAGCAAAATATTTTTGATATTCAGACTTTTTCATTCTTTAATTCTTTAATCGCCTTCTCTATACTTTCTTTTGGCACCCAGCCCAACAGTTTTTTAGCTAGGGAATTATCGGCTAAAGTGTCATGGGGTTCTAACCGTGCCTCCACATACTTAATCGGCCCACCAATTATTTTAGCAATTTCATTGATAGAGTAATTTTTACCTGACCCAATATTTATCACCTCTCCCTTGCCAACCTTACTAACGGTGGCGGCGAGTAAATTAGCGCGGACTACATCACTCACATGGGTAAAGTCACGCGTTTGCGTACCGTCACCGGTAACAGTAAGAGGTTCACCCAACGCTCGTTGTTTTAAAAATTTGCCAATCACTAAGGCGTAGGCACCCTCCGCACTAAAGCGTGGTCCATAAACATTAAAATAGCGTAGCGAAACTGTTTCTAATCCAAACACTTGCGACCAAGTTTTTAAATACCATTCGCCTAAATATTTTTGTAAACCATACGGACTCTTTGGATTGGCAGGCAGATCTTCAGTCAGTGGCATCATTTCTTGGTCGCCATAGGCCGAGCTTGAGGCAGAATATATTACCCGCTTCACCCCACCTTCTTTAGCCGCAATTAAAACATTACGTGTACCACCCACATTTACCAAATCAGTTTCCAGTGGATGCTCAATAGAGTATTGTACCCTAGGTAACGCCGCGAGATGAAAAACATAATCAACACCCAAAAAAAGCGGTTTAATTACTTCCAGATTACAAATATCCACTTCAGCAAATTTAGCTTTAGGATTTAAGTAATCGCGATTACCACTCACCATATTATCAATCACCATAACTTCGGCTCCCAAATTTACTAATTCATCCACTAAATTTGAACCAATAAAACCAGCCCCGCCTGTAACAATTATTTTTTTATTTTTCATAATGGGCGCGGAGAGATTTGAACTCTCATGAGCGAAGCTCATACGCTTCTGAAGCGTACGCGTATACCAATTCCGCCACGCGCCCAATCAATATAAATTTAAAGGACCATAATAAAATGGTTAGCCGGATGACCCGAAAAAAATAAATAAATTAAACCGGCAACAATCATCCCGCCTAACACTGAGAAAAAGATGGCATAAAAATAGTGACGCCAAAGAGGTTTTGGCAAAACCGGATTATAAACCACGAAAGCCGGCAAATAAACCATTAAACCGTAAACAAAAATCCAGAGACCAAATTCCGCCAAGTGTTGCAAACCAAAAGTCCCAGCCTCCATAATCAAGCCAGTGATTCCAAATGTGAGAAAAACACTAAAAGGGGTAAAAGAATAACGCTTGAGAAATCGTGTCCAAACCAAAAAACTTGGTAAAAAAACAATCACACTGTGAAGAAAAATCACATCAAGATAATTGGTGGAAGCGGTGAGATAAGCCTCACCCACCTTAACGCCAAAAGCCGGCGCCAAATTAGACATAAGAGTAGTAATGGCTTCCTCCAATAACGCGAGACCGGTAGCGAAAAAGAAAAATTTTTTCCCTTGCGCCAACGACCATCGGTCTAACCAAATTTTAAATCGCGCTCGTCCGAAATACATTAAACCGCCGAGCAAAGTAATCCACACTAACACTAGTCCTATTAACGACATCAACACAATCGCTCGAGCCTTGGGTTCATAATTCACCGCCGCAAAAACAAACAGGGTGGAAGCCACCAACCAACCATAAAGAATAATGATAAATAATTTTTTCATAATGCGAGTGGAAGGAATCGAACCTTCGACCTCTGTCTTATCAGGACAGCGTTCTACCACT
>JBBTTN010000108.1:0-4112 GCA_038064235.1 Patescibacteria group bacterium | reverse complement strand
TTATTATTGGAACCCTTGGGGATTTCAATGATGACATTGATATTTTCTTTAGTCCACGAATCCACCTCGTGCCATAAATTCATAATTATTTATTATTGATTAAAAAATTTATAAACCCGATCATGATGGTCAAAATGAAGTAGACGAACCGCTGATTCTGTTATCTCATAAATTAACACAAAAGAACCGATTTGGACACGACGTAAATTCCGCAATACATTTCTCAGTGGTTTACCAAGTATTGGTTCTCGTAAAATTTTGGCAATTTGTTGTTCTAACCTTTTTATCAAGACTGGATCTTGTTTCTTAAGTTTCTTGATTTTTTCCTCAAAACCAGAAGAGAAATCTAGAAAATACTTTGGTTCAACCATAATAAACTAAAGATTTTTAAGATACTTACTGAACTCGCGCATTGATTTGAATCTTTTTCCTTCACCACGATCCAGTATCGCCGATTCCCTTTCTAAAATTGATTTAACGCGATTGGTTACCTCATCAGCCAAAGCAATTTTAACAACTGATTTGAGTTGGTGAAGTTCCCTGGTGAAATCCGATTGATTTTGCAGGATTTTGCGATATTCAATTTTTGGTAAAGTTATTGTATTCATTTCTTAACTCTATCATATTATTTAGCTAATAATTGGCGCCAAGGACTCACCTTCTCCTGAAGGAGAGACCTTGGCGACTTCAGTGGAATTAATATCAATTTTCCAACCGGTTAATTTGGCGGCGAGACGGACATTTTGTCCGCCTTTGCCCACCGCGAGCGAGAATTGTTCTGGCTCAACCGTAATTTTCGCCTCGCGCGTTTCCTCATTCAACACCACCTCTTTAATTTTGGCGGGCGAGAGGGCATTTTCAATAAATTCTTTGGGATTTTCCGCCCATTCAATAATATCAATTTTTTCCCCGCCGAGCTCGGAAATCACGGTATTAACGCGCACCCCTCGTTGACCCACACAAGAACCCACCGGGTCGATGTTTGATTCCTTTGACGACACGGCAACTTTGGTGCGTCCGCCCGCTTCGCGGGCGATGGCTTTAAATTCCACAATGCCGTTGGCGATCTCTGGCGCTTCCAATTCAAAAAGTTTTTCCACAAATTTCGGATGAGAGCGAGACAGGCGTAAGTTAATGCCCCGAGGCGTGTCTTCCACGCGCACTAAATAGGCGCGGAGGCGTTCGCCTTGACGATAATGCTCGCCTGGCACTTGCTCATCGTAAGGGAGCGTGGCGGTTGTGCGTCCGAGGTCCACCAGCACATTACCGCGCTCCACTTTTTGCACTTTGCCGTTCAAAATGGTGCCTTGGCTGTCGGAGTATTCCTCCATTACGGAAACTTTTTCCGCTTCACGAATGCGTTGGATAATCACTTGTTTGGCGGTTTGCGCCGCGATGCGACCGTAATCTTCTTTAGTTTCCAAAGGAAAAATCAATTCTTCATTAAGCGCCACATTTTGCTTAATTTTTTTCGCGTCTTCAAGCCAGATATGATGTTCGTCATTAAAATGCGGAAGGGGCTCAGTTTCAGTGGCCGGCAAGGTCTCTCCTTCAGGCGAAGGTGAGTCCTTTCCGACAATCTCCTTAACCTCCTCACCCGCCGGACGCACCACGCTTTCATCCACCGCGATTTTAACTTGATAAAACTCGGTCTTGCCGGTTTCCAAGTCCAATTTGGCGCGGATAATCTGCCCCTTTTTGCCGTAATCTTTTTTGTACGCGGCGACTAAAGCGTCCTCAATGGCGCCAATAATCTTTTCGCGCGGAATCCCGCGTTCATTTTCTAATTGCTCAAAAGCCGATTTTAATCCTTTTAAATCCATGTTTTTTAATAGCTATTAGCTTCTAAAGCTTCATTAGCGCCATTAGCTTTTTTCAGAATTTTCCTGATGAAGCTTACGAAGCTCATGAAGTTACCCCTCCTATTTAAAAATATCCGTAGCTTGCGCCCGGACAGTCAACCACCGAATCTATCTTTTAGAGGTTAGCATAATCAATGACGGTTGTCTATATCAACCCCACCCTAATCATAACCCCCTTTATCCCCCTTACCTTAAGGGGGAAGGAATCCAGAACCCCCTCTTAGGGTAAGAGGGGGCAGGGGGAGTTATCAACACTCCAAAGCTATTATTAGTTTTTTGTTTCGCGATTTTTTGTTATCATTCACTAATAAATAAATCATATGGATGAACAAAATCAAAATCAAGAGCCAAAACATCATTGGGGGATTATTATCATAATTATTGTGGCGGTGGCGTTAGTATTAATTTTTATCGGGCAAAAATATTTAGCCCAACCAAAACCGGCTAGCGAACTGACTCCACAAGAACGCGAAGCGGTTTTGAACTCGCTTTCCGCCGGCGCGCCCTCGCCCTTAAGTGACGCGGAAAAGAAAAAAGTGTTAGACAGTTTAAGTGCCAAAGAATCAACCAAACTTACGCCCAAAGAGCAGGAGGCTGTTTTGAAATCGTTGAGTAATTAAGGGGATGAAAATAATTTCTGATTTTTTGAGTGATATTGCGAAAATTGTATTTGGTTCGGCGGTCGTTGGATACTTTCTTCCTGGTTTTGCTGGTGAAGTTTCGTTCAGAATATTTGTTGGTGGGTTGTTGTCTACTGTACTTTCTCTTGTTTTAGCGGTAAAATTATCAAATAATAATAAAATTAAAAAATGAATCCATTTTTATTTTTTTCTAGTCTTGTGATTTTCAGTATAGTTGTTTTTTTGATTGGGTTATATTATAAAAAACAAGAGAATGGCAACCAATAGTTAAGATGATTAAACTAAAAAACTTTTTTGCGCTTTTAATTTTATTAACTTTAATTTTTGCGGTTTCACCTTTCGCTTTCGCGATTTGGACGCCCCCACTTGGAGCACCCCCCGCTTCGTGTGCTAGTGGCGGTGTTGATGGCTGTGAACCAATCAATGTCTCCTCTTCCAATCAAACCAAAACCGGCCCGCTCGGCATCTCCAACACCCTCGTCGCCTTCACTAATTTTTTTGCTAGTTCAACTGGCATCGGACCAGGATTTATTTCTGCAACACCTCTAACTATTAACCCCAACGCGGTTTTAGACATAGATGGTCAGATTGCCATAAGGACTGGGGCGGGACTTAATAAAGTTTTAACTTCTGACGCTAATGGTTTGGCCAGTTGGGGGAGTGGTAATTGGGAAATTATAAACACAGATGACATTCGCAATATTAATCCGGGTAATGTGGGTATTGGCACAGGTGATGTTATTTTACCCGCTAAACTTACAATTAATGGCTCAATTGCTAAATATGGTAATGAGTTAAATGGATCCCTCGCCGTAACCGCAACTCAAGTTAATTTGGGTAATACCAGCACTACTACGGGCACTGGCTCTACGGTTAGCGGTGGAAGCAACAATTATGCTCTTGCCGATTACTCCACCGTGAGTGGCGGGCTAAATAATACGGCCTCCGGAGCTTATTCTGTAGTCAGTGGCGGACAAAATAATACGGCCACCGGAACATATTCTGTAATCCCCGGGGGAAAAGATAATTCCACCGGCGCTAATTATTCTTTTGCGGGTGGTAATTCCGCAAAATTATCAGCGTTAGCCACTAACACTTTTGTTTGGGATAAAACTAATATGCCTGGAGGAGGTCATATAAATACTTTCGATGCTTTTCTTATTTTTCCTAGCGGTCAAGGTAAGGCGGGCATTGGTGTATCTAACCCAGCAGTTAGTCTTGATGTGAGTGGCGGGATAAAAACTATCGCTACTGGTGGAGTAACTGCTCTTGAGGTAAATGGTCCGGTTAAATTGTTGCCAAACCTTCCACTAGTTGGTTATGTATTAACAGCAGATACTGTTAGTGGCGATGCTCTTTGGAAGCCTTTAGACTCTAGCCAAGTAGGTGGCGACGCAGTGATATATATTCGGTGTAAAGATAACGGTTGTTCCACCGTTGCTAGTGGTGGGCAACTTGTTGGTGGCACTCCTCTTTGTAGTGGTGATACCCACAGTCCTTTTGGCACATGGATGACGGCCGCTTCAACTACAGAAAGTATTAGTTCCGTGTTTAATGTTGTTCGCACTTGCTATAAAGATACGGGGGTAGCACAGGTTATTTATTTAAG
>JBBTTN010000107.1:0-3289 GCA_038064235.1 Patescibacteria group bacterium | reverse complement strand
CGAGTGGGGAGTGAAATCTCGTATACTGAATTGGCCAAGGAGGTTGAAATTAGTCGGGAGTCAATTCTCAACTATATTAAATTACTTGAGCAAGCCTTTATTATCTTTCGTTTAACCCCGTTATATACCAATAAAGCAAAAGAAATTAATAAAAGTCATAAAATATATTTTTATGATGTGGGAATTCGCAACGCGCTAATTGGCAATAGCGATCCGATTAGTTCTCGTTTGGATAAGGGGGCATTATTTGAAAACTTTTTTATTGCGGAAAAAGTCAAAGAGCGGGCTTACCGTAATCGTTATACCGAAATACATTTTTGGCGAAATCGACAGGGGTCGGAAGTGGATTTTATTGAATCAACGCCAACCAATGACCAGATTTTTGCTTATGAGTGCAAATGGAAGGAAGAGGTGAGACAGCCGTTGGCATTTAAAAATATGTACCCGAAGGCTATTTATAAAAGTATTAACAGCAACAACATTGTTGATCATTTTGTGGAATGAAGTTATTAATTATTACTCAAAAGGTTGATATTAATGATCCAATACTTGGATTTTTTCATCGGTGGATTGAAGAGTTTGCCAAACACTGTGAAAAACTAACAGTTATTTGCCTTGAAAAGGGAAGTTTTAACTTACCGAAAAATGTGAAAGTTTTATCACTTGGTAAAGAATCTTATTCGCAATATTCGCATGCCATTCGCAAATTCGTATCGCTTTATCGATTTTATAAATATCTTTGGCAAGAGCGAAAAAATTACGACGCGGTGTTTGTACATATGAATCCGATTTATGTGATTCTCGGCGGTTTCTTTTGGCGGTTGTGGGGCAAACGCATTGCCCTATGGTACACCCATAAGCAGGTTGATATAAAGTTACGGATTGCCGAAAAATTATCTCATATAATTTTCACCGCCTCCCTTGAAAGTTTCCGTTTATCCAGTAATAAAATAAAAATAGTCGGGCACGGTATTCCTATTAAAAAAAGTGCTCGTCCCCCTCTATACAAAGGAGAGCGAGATGACCACACTCTCCTTTGTGTGGGGAGACTGACTCCAATAAAGGACCAGGAAACTGTTATTCGTGCTTGCGGTGTTCTTCTTCGGCGAGGAGTGTTTATAACTTGTATTTTTATTGGCGATGTTGCCACTAGCGGTGATAAATTATACAGTGAGAGTCTTTCTCGCCTTGCTTCAAGTGAGGGGGTAAAAGAAAATCTTTTTTTTAAAGGTAATTTAGTACAAGAAAAAATTTTTCCATATTACTGGCAAAGTGGTATACATATTAATGCCTGCCCAACAGGTGGGTTAGATAAGGTAGTCATCGAGGCCATGGCTGGTGGGGTTATTCCTATTGTTGCCAACGAGTCATTTTGTGATATTTTTGGTGAGTATGCAGATCGTCTTATTTTTCGGCACGGCGACGCGAGTAGTTTAGCGAAATGCATAAAAAACATTTTAGAGTCAGACGATAAAGAAATTATTAGAGCCACTCTTGAGGAAAAAGTAAGCCAGTTGTTCGATTTATCTATCCTTGTTAAAAATATAATCAATTGGTATGAAGCAAGTCGATAAAGAAGCATATAAATTTGAACGATATTCACACTTGGGACGGTGGGTAAGTTATTATTACCAAATTTCTGAAGTGCTTAAACTTGTCCCGTTAAATATTCTCGAGGTTGGAATGGGGGATGGGGTTTTTCGGGATTATATAAAAAATAACATTTCTATTTCTTATACAAGCCTTGATATTGCTCAAGACCTTTATCCTGATGTAGTAGGTGATGTGACAAAACTTCCGTTCCCGGACCGTTCTTTTGATGTTGTTTGCGTCTTCGAAGTGCTTGAACATCTTCCGTTTAAACACTTTGAGAGAGCGCTAACGGAACTTCATCGCGTCGCAAGGCAAGGGGTTGTTTTGAGCCTGCCACACTTTGGCCCACCAGTAAAATTTTTATTGAAGATACCGTTCTTGCCCGAAGTATCTTTTTCTTTTAAAATTCCGTTTGCTAAGAGGCACATCTTTAACGGCCAGCATTATTGGGAAATAGGCAAGAGGGGGTATTCTCCAAACACTATTAGAAAAATTATCCAGAAGCTTTTTTCAATTAAAAAAGAGTTCATTCCGTTTGAAAATCAGTATCATCATTTTTTTGTTTTGATAAAAAAACATGAATAAAGTTCCTTGTTCAATTGGCATATTAACATTTAACTCCGCTTCTTCTTTAATGGCCTGCTTGGAGTCTGTCAAAGAATTTGATGATGTTGTCATATGCGACGGCGGTAGCACCGATGAAACTGTGGCCATTGCCAGTAACTATAAATGCAAAATTATTTATCAGGATCAACTTTTTAAAAATCCTAATAACACAATTTCAGATTTTTCTGGAGTCAGGAATCAACAACTGGTAGCCGCTAAATATGATTGGTTTATGTTTCTTGATTCAGATGAATATGTTTCTCCAGAATTGGTAGAGGAAATACGAAAAGTGGTGACAAAAAATTTATCTCAGTCCGCTATTTTCATGGTGCCAAGAAAATATGTCAAAGACGGAGTTATTATTAACTGCGCCACAACATATCCAAATTATCAGACACGTTTTTTCAACAAAAAAGCGGTTAACGGATTTGTTAGAAGTCTTCATGAGAAAATTGAACCAAAAAAAGGATTCGAAATTTCTAAACTTAAAAGCTGTGAATATGTTCCACTTGAAAGTCCCGAGGCCCTCAAAAAAAGGTGGAGCAGGTATCTTGAAATAGAAAGGAAAAAGGAAGGGACGGAAAGTTTCAAAAAATGGTTTTATTCAGGTTTCTTATATCATTTGAGCATATGTGTTCTTTATTGCTTTAGGTATATTAGAAATTCCTTCTTTTGTCGAGGAACTAAAATGCCGTTTTCGTATGAAGCGTTGCGTTTATGGTATAATCTTGAGGTCATAAAGATTGGTTTTCGCCATATTCTAAACAAACCTCCGAAAAACACACATAAATAAAGGATTTACTATGAGGTAAGTCTGATGAAAAAATATGAAATTATATTATGTAGCCAGTGCCTGTATGCCACACAAAAAAGCGTATGCTATTCAAATTGCAAAAATGTGCGAGGCTTTTATTGAGGGGGGTGTTGATCTTGAACTTATCCTCCCCAAACAAAAATCAGAGAATGAGAACATTAAAGATTATTACAAGCTTCGTCCAGAACTTCGTGTGATAAGGCTCCCAGCACTGGATTTTTATGCGAGTGGAAGGTGGGGGTATTTCTTGAGTAGCGTTAGTTTTACTATCTTGTA
>JBBTTN010000106.1:0-3319 GCA_038064235.1 Patescibacteria group bacterium | reverse complement strand
TTTTCGGGGGCGCCCGCGCCGAAGGCGCGGGCGATTAACGCCGATTGATTAAACCCGCGCGCTCGTTCGCGCTGGCGCGAGAGTGGCGCGGGTATCACCAAAATTTTTTCCGTCCGACCACTCCACAGTCGTCGTTCCGCCAAGTCTTCAATCAACCGCGCGTAAGCCACGCGTCCCAAAATTTCGCCAATTTCTTTTCGCCCGTGATATTTTAATTGCCAAATTGCTTTTTTTGCGACCCGATCATGATAATCAAACAGCGCAAGCACGCCCTTGGCAGTTTCGCTTCCATCGGCCCGATTGATTTTATCCACACAGTCCAAACAAAGATAAGTTTCTGGCGTTTTGCAACCCAAACAGCGCCGAGGGAAAATCAAATTTATTATCTGACTGTGGATAAGTTTGAGTTTTGCGAGAATTAGAATAATCATTCTATGTTATACTTTAGGTTATCAGAATATACATGTCATGTTCAATCCATTTGAGAAATTATGGGGTGGAAGCAAGTTAGTTCTTTGGCAAAAAAAAGATAATAAAGTGCTCGGGATTGATATCGGTCATTCCTCGGCTAAAGTGGTGCAGTTAAAAAAAGAACACGGGCGCGTGATTCTGGAAACTTACGGTGAGATTGCGCTCGGACCTTACGGTAATTTGGCGGTGGGGCAAGTGGCGAGTTTACCGCTGGAAAAAACCAAAGAGATGTTGAAAGATCTTTTTGGCGAAGCGGGGATTACTGCCAAGTCGGCGGCTTTTGCCATTCCGCTCGGTTCCAGTTTATTGGTAATTTTAGAATTGCCCGATGTGGCCGGCGGGAATTTGGATAAAATTATTCCAATCGAAGCGCGCAAATATATTCCGGTGCCAATTTCCGAAGTGGAACTGGATTGGTGGGTGATTCCCAAGCGCGAAGGTCAAGGCACTCCCAGCGTGCCCGGCAAAAAAACGATTGAAGTGCTCGTGGTGGCGATTCATAAAGAGGTGGTTAATCAATATAATGAAATTGCCAAAATTTCCGAACTCCACACCGAATTTTTTGAGATTGAAACTTTTAGCGCCATTCGCGCCGTGTATGAGGGTGACCCGTCGCCGGTCGGGATTTTGGATATTGGCGCCGGCACTTCCAAATTGGCAATCGTAGATTATGGCGTGGTGCGATTGTCACACACCATTAGTAAAGGCTCGCAAGATATTACCGTGGCGCTCTCGCGGTCGCTGGATGTGGATTTTGCTCGCGCCGAACAAATTAAACGCGAAGTTGGTTTGATGGAAAAAGAAGATGATGGTAAAATTATCAATATAATGAACACCATCACCGATTATATTTTTTCGGAAGTTAATAAAGCGTTGGCAATTTATCAGCAAAAATATCGGCGCACCATTTCCAAAATTATTTTGATTGGCGGGGGCGCGCTTTTGAAAGGGATGTTGGAAACCGCCGGCAAAAGTTTTGAAGTGCCGGTGACGCTCGGTCACGCTTTCGGTAAGGTGGAGTATCCGGCTTTTTTAGATAAAGTTTTGAGAGAAATTGGTCCGAGTTTTACGGTGGCAGTAGGGCTCGCCACTCGGCAGTTGGAAAGATTAGAGTAAAATTTTTATGGAAACTCAAACCTCATTTATTCCCAAACAAGTCTTGACTCGGCAAACGAGCCAGCGTTCTGAAGGCGTGGGCTTGTTTACCGTGCTCTCCGTGGTGATTTTTATTGTGTCGCTCGGTTTTTTGGGCGCAGTTTATTTTTATCGCTATATTTTAGATGATGAAATTAATCGGCCTTGTCCCGCCACGCCTTCCGCCGGCGCGGACGATGTGACTCGCGGTTGTGGTCTCTCACCGGCCCTCGCTAAGAAGAAGGCGGATTTAGGCGATGAAACCGAACTCTTAAAACGGATTGAACGCTTGGACAATAAAATTAATAAAGCCACCGCTTTACTGGCGGGGCACAACTCGGTGTTACCGATTTTTGAAATGTTGGAACGCCTTACTTTACAAACGCTTGGTTACACCAGTTTTTCTTTTGATGGCAGTACCGTTAAACTTGCCGGCAAAGCGCGCAGTTACGAGAGCATCGCTCTGCAGTCGCAAAAATTTTCGGAAAATATGAACGAAATAAAAAGTTTTGTTTTTTCCGGTTTAAGCGTGGGCGAGGATGACACGGTCTCGTTCCAACTCACCCTCACGGTTGACCCACAGCTTACCACTTACACTAAATCATTAACCTTATGACCCGCTTAATTTTACCTTTAATTTTGATTACCGCCGCCATTTTGGTATTTTTCACTTTTACGGATGCGGTTTGGAAAGAGATCGGTGTACTCAAAGTGGAAAAGACGGAACTGGCGCAGGGGATTGAACAAGCCGATAAACTTTTAGCGCGCCAAGAGGAATTGCGCGCGAGCTATAACGCTATCGCCGATGACCAAGTGGCGCGCCTCAATAAATTTTTGCCCGATAACATTGATAATGTGCGTTTAATTATTGATATGAATAATATCGGCAAATTCCACGGTATGGCGATGCGCGGAGTGAGCGTTGCCGGTGGTGCGGAAGCTGGTCGACCGTCCACTAGTCCGCCGGCTAGCGGAGGTAGCGACGCCGAGTCGGGCGAGAGTTTGCTTAAAGCCGATTCGGTGGTAATTAGTTTTTCCGTTTCCGCTTCATACGAAGCGTTTAAAGAATTTTTAGCCGATCTTTCTTCCAGTTTGCGCTTGCTTGATGTGGCGAGTGTTTCCATGGCGACCGGCGAAACAAAAAATTTATACACTTTTAATCTTGGTTTAAAAACCTATTGGCTAAAATAATTATATGAACGGCAAACTTATCAATAATATCGTAATGCTTGTTTTGGTCGCCGGTTTGGGCGTGGCGGTTTATCTCTTTTTCTTTGCCGATAAAACCAGTAATTCCACTTCACTCACTTCCTCCGGTGGTGCTGAGGCGGGCAATCTTACGAGCCCTGACACAGCCTCCAATCGCGAATTTTTGGCGAGTTTAAATAATCTCAAAGCGATTAAATTGGAAACGGCGATTTTTTCCAATCCGGAATATTTGGATTTTAGGGATTTTAGTTTACCGCTGGACCCCGAACCGGTCGGTCGCCCTAACCCGTTTACCGAGTTTAATGCTAAACCCCTTTGGTTGACTCAACCGGCATCTAGCACGGCTTCAAGCACTTAATTATGGATAGTCAAAATACGATTCCAACTAAAACTTTTCTGGAAGATGAAAAAGTCGCTCCAGAAATTCTTAATTATATTCCCAAAAATTCCGCCACTTATTATCAGTTGGCGCCGGTGGGTTTAAAAGATGGCGTGTTGGAAGTGG
>JBBTTN010000105.1:0-7714 GCA_038064235.1 Patescibacteria group bacterium | reverse complement strand
CCACATGCAAAGCGAGCGTGGTTTTGTCGGAAGATTCCGGACCGTAAATTTCAATAATTCTTCCGCGCGGTAAACCGCCGATGCCGAGCGCCATATCCAAGCCAATGGAACGCGTGCTAATCGCGCCCACGCCTACGCGCGTTTTACTATCCAATTTCATAATCGCACCTTCGCCAAACCGTGATTGGATATTTCTAATCGTGTCTTCAATCCCCACCGTGCCCATTTCCGCTCTTGCCTCTTTTTGTTTTTTTACCATGGTTTTTATTTATTTTAACACCAATTCTAATGTTTGCTTAACTTTACCGCCGAATTTGCCGTCGGCGCGGAGGTCAATTACATTATAGCCGTAAGAGAGGAGAATTTGTTCGGCAAAGTTGCCGTCTTTATCAATGGTAATTTGCCGACCATTTAAAAATAACGATTTAATTCGTAACGCTTGCCCAACGATTTTTTGATTAGCGTTCTCTACCGTCGCGCCGTTCTCCGGTGACGCGATAATAATTTCCGGCGCGCTCAACACATCGCGCGAGTTGGAATAAGCGTAACCAGCAATGCCGAGAAAAAAAATTACCGCGATGAGATTTTTTAAAGATAAATTTCGTCGGAACATAATTTAAAATTGTTTGGCTTCCTCCTCTTTGGTTAAAGTGTAAATTTCGCGCGCTTTGGCGCCGTTGGCGGGACCAATCACATTCCGTTCCTCCATCATATCCAACAGTTTGGCGGCGCGACCGTAACCGATACTCATTTTGCGTTGGAGATAAGTCGCCGAGGCTTTTTTGTCAGTGAGGACAATCTCCAACGCCTCGTCATAGCGGTCATCATCGTCCCCGCTATTTTCAAATTGTTCCAACGCCCCTTCGTCTAAAGTTTCAAATTGTTGATTCGGCTCCACCATCAGCGCCAGTTCATCCACCACCACGCCATTATATTGGTCGGCGACAAATTTTACTACCTTCTTTACTTCCTCTTCAGTCACAAAAGCCGATTGCAAGCGCAGGGGTTTAGACATATCGCCCGAGAGATAAAGCATATCGCCGGCGCCCAATAATTTTTCCGCGCCCCCCATATCCAAAATGGTACGCGAGTCAATTTGCGACGCTACTTGCAAAGCGAGGCGCGAAGGGATATTGGCTTTAATTAAACCGGTAATCACTTCTACCGAGGGGCGTTGCGTGGAGAGCACCAAGTGAATTCCCACGGCGCGCGACATTTGTGCCAAGCGCACAATCACCGCTTCCAGCTCGCGCGGGTAAGCGCTCATAATATCGGCGAGTTCGTCAATAATTACCATAAAGTACGGCAAGCGTTCCGGTTTATCCGCCACATTTTTGTGATATGAGCTGATGTCGCGCACTTGAAAGCTTTCTAAAATTTTGTAACGGCGTTCCATTTCGCCCGTTAACCATTTGAGCGTGGCAATGGCTTTTTTGGCTTCGGTAATCACCGGTGTAAAGAGGTGCGGAATTTTATTGTACAGCGTTAGCTCCACGCGCTTGGGGTCAATCATAATAAAGCGGAGGTCAGCCGGGCCGTTGCGATAGAGTAATGAGGTGATAAAAGTGTGAATCACCACCGATTTGCCCGAGCCGGTGGCACCGGCAATTAAAATGTGTGGCGCTTTGGAAATGTTGGCAAAATGCGCCGCGCCAGAAATGCTCCGACCGAGTGAAACTAAAAGTGGGTATGGCGACTCGGCAAATTCTTTACTACCCACTAGTGAAGCTAAACCAACGGTGGATTTAACGGTGTTGGGGATTTCAATCCCCACCAAAGATTTACCCGGAATCGGCGCCTCAATGCGGAGGGGATGCGCGGCGAGCGCCAGCGAGAGATTATCTTGAAGCGCCAAAATTCGCGAGAGCTTCACGCCCTCGGCCGGTTTCAAGGCATAACGCGTGATGGATGGTCCAATGGAAACTTCGTCCATTTCCACCATAATGCCAAATTTTTCTAGCGTGCGTTTGATGGTGTTGGCGCGACCTTTAATGTCGCCCACACTTGGCCGACCGCTATCGCGTTCCAGTAATTGAAGCGGTGGGGGAATGTAAGTTTTGTCGCTGAAATCATTTTGTAACGGCGCGCGTTCATAATAATTAGTGTCGCTAATATCGTTACCATTTTTAATGGGTAAAGGTTTTTCAGTTTCAGATTTTTCCGGCTCCAATTTGATGGCTTTTTCGTCACTAGCGACTATAAGTTCTGAAGGTTCAAGGTCGTCGTCGGTTGGTGTTTCCGATTCATTTCGTCGACCAAACATCTTGCCGAAGAATTTGCGTTCAAAGGTGAGGTGAGTGTCAAAAAGCACAAACACGGCAATAATTATTAACGCCATCAATGCCAAAATGCTGATATAAAAATCAAAAAGTTTCAGTAAAGGCGTAGCGACTAGCGCGCCGATAAACCCGCCGGCATTGTCGTAAGCCAAAATGGCAATCAAACCAAGCGCGGAAAAAAAGAAAATCCCGCCTCCAATTAACCGATGCGCAATTATTTGCGGTCGTTGCGACCTTAAAAAGGCGACGCCAAGCAATAAGCAGACCACCGGCAAAAGGAAGAAGCCCACACCAAACGCTTTATAAATTAAGGAGTAGGCAATGCCACCAACGGCGCCGGCATAATCAAGACTGGCCAAGGCGAAAAAGGCAGTCAGGATGAAAAAGGCAATCGCTAAGACCGCGTATTTAGTTTCGTCTTTCAAGCCGGAAAAGAGGCTGGTTTTCGGTTCAAATTTTTTGCGTCCCATAAGATACCCATATTATACAAGGAAAAACACTGGACATTCAACTTTGTCCTATATATAATAAAGGACAAGTAAAAGACAATCATTAAGGACAAATTATGTTTGATTTAAAGGACAGTAAAATAAAGGACAAAACTGAAAAGCTTACCAGCGCTTTGTATTTAGTTACAGGGCTAATTAGCGATCAGGAACCAATCAAGTGGCAACTTCGGGAAAAGTCTTTAAGACTTCTATCAGACATTAGTCGGATGGTTAAACAAGCCGAAGGCTTCTCAAAGACAGTCGTTTTGCCCGATACCTTGACCGATAACTTGTCCGAGATGATTACGCTTTTTGACCTCGCGCTTGCTAGTAATCTTTTTTCCAATATGAATTTTTCCATCCTTAAACGCGAGTATCAAGCGGTTAAACAAATCGTGGAAACCGGTGCTAAAAGCGAGTTGGAAGTTGTTGTTCAGCCCCACCCTGCTAATCAGCCCCACCCCCTTGCCCCCTCCCCAAAAGAGAGGGGGAACCCTCCCCTTCGGGGAGGGCAGGGTGGGGCCAGGCAGGATTCCATCCTTAACTTTATTCGTTCTCACGGCGCTTCCTCCATTAAAGAAATTTCCGCTTCGGTGCCTAATGTTAGCTCCAAAACCATTCAGCGCGAATTGGTGGAATTGGTTAATAACGGCGCCTTAAAAAAGGAAGGCGACCGCCGTTGGAGCCGGTATGCCGTTATTTAACCCAATCCCCTAACCCCTTCCCCAAAGGAGAAGGGGAAAAATTAAATTTACCCTCTCCTTTGGGGAGGGCAGGGTGGGGTGGTCTTGTAATTTTCTCCCACTTAGTGTATGAATATATGGCGTGGGGCCTGCCCCGCGTAGCTCCGCGCAAGGAGCGAAGTGGGGTTATCCACATCAGGCGTTTTGCCTGTACCAAAAGATGTTGGTATAATCCTCGGGTAGGACTTTGAAAATTTAATATTCCCCGAATTTGTTCCCTTGGTTAGTCAATGCCTTATTTCCTTTTGTTTATGTTCTTGCCGGCACTGCTTTGTGTCGGCAAGTATATAAAAATTTATTAGATAGTTTTATTAGTAATTAAGTTTAAGAAAAAGATTATAAATTATGAGTATGAAAAATTTAGGTTTAACGCTCGTCGGCGTGGCAGTAGCCTTCACCTTATTGGTGGCTACTCCCGCTTCCGCGCAAACTCAAAGCATTGCTGATTTGATGGCAATAATTGATCAATACACAGCTCAGCTTGCTCTGTTACAAGGTGGCGCTCCTGCTACTGGAGTTGCTCCTGTTCCTCCGTTAACAATCGGAAGCGCTGGCGCAGAAGTTACTGCGTTGCAGGATTTTCTGATTATGAAAGGTTTTCTCACTATGCCTGCTGGTGTAGCGAAAGGCACTTTTGGCAATTTAACTCAAGCCGCTTTGGCCGCTTGGCAAACTGCTAATGGTGTAACTCCTGCTCTCGGTTATTACGGTTCCATCACTGCCGCCAAAATGGCAACGATGATGGGTGGTACAGTATTGTCTCCAATTGGTGGCGGTACAACCTGCCCAGCAGGATTTACTTGTAACCCAACTGTTCCTGCTACTCCTTGCCCAGCTGGCTTTACTTGCACCCCAATTGGCGGTGGCACGACCCCTACCCCCGACACTGGTTTAACTGGTAGCGCGGGTTCGGTAACTATTACGCAAACCTCAACTGATGTTGAGGACGAAGTGCTCACTGGCGAGACCGGAAAGGTTCTTGGTTTCAAGGTTGAAGCCTCCGGTTCTGATGTTTCGGTCAGTAATGTCCGTGTCAAGTTCACGGCCGCAGTGGATTCCTCTGCGTCTGATCGTCTCACGAGTTACGCCGACGAGATCGTCATCTTGGCCGACGGTGAGGAAGTTGGCTCGTTAGATGCGAGTGACTTCTCTCGCGATTCATCCGGTGTTTATTCAGCCAGCATTCCAGTTTCTCAGATTGTCAAAATGAGTTCTGCTGAACGCGTCGTCTTCCATGTTGGCTTCAGGGCCGGTGATTCAATTGATTCTGATGATGATGGTTCCGCTAACGACTGGACGGCGTTGTTTGTCAGTCTTCGTTACACCGATGCGGAGGGTGTGGTTCTTACTGATTCCACCACAGGCGTTAGTAATGCCGGTGTCTATGTTAACCGCGTCTCAGCTTCAACGGATGTGAAGCTTCGCATGGCAGAGGGTTCTAACAATCCGAAAACCAGTAATATTAAGGTCCCTACATCTGGCACTACGGACGTAACACTCGCAGAGTTTACGCTTAAGGCCGAGGGGGCAGATATGTACTTTGACCAACTCCGAGCTTCGACGACTATTTCCGGCACGACCAATGTCTCCGACATTGCTTCTGATTTCTACCTTATGAGAGGCAGCTCTCGTTTGGCTGAAGTGGCTGGTTCTACGGGTACATCGCAGGCGCTTACCTTTAGCCTCGACAACACCGAAGAGCTTTCTTCAGGTGATACTGAGATCTACAAGATTGTCGCTAAGGTTAAGGCGATCGCCTCGACGAACACTACTACTACTTTTGGCGGTGGCGATACCATTACGGCTTCAACTTCGGCTACAGTGTGGAATATTAACGCCAAGGCCGACTCTGATGGCAAGTCAGTCACCGAGCGCGCTGGTTCGGTAACGACTTACACCCAGACCCTCTACAATGAAGGTATCCAGGTTACGAAGGTTAGCGATAGCTTCACTCTCTTACCGAACGACACTTCAGCTAATGTAGCAGGTGAATTCAAAATCACTCTGCGCGTCACGAACTTCGGTTCAAACGATGTGTACATTCCGCTTAACTCGCTTGCGACTACCTCGACTAGCGTTGGTAGCACCAAGGGTATTGCCTTCGGCATCACCGACGGCACGACCGCGACGACCTCAACGGTTGCAGACGCAACTGTAATTACGGGTAGTGTTGCTAGGGTGACTGGTGGAGTGGAGAAAACGAACTCCGTCCTTATTAGTGGCGGTAGTTCGGCTGACTTCGTCCTTACGACATCTCTCAACCCCACTCCAGCATACACTGGCACTCGACAATATCGAATTCAGGTATGGAGCATTGGCCATGCGACAACCGACACTGCTACCGCAGCTACGATTGTTGACACCACTCCGGTTGAAGACTTCCGTACAGCCTTCCAGACGATCCAGAACTAACATTCTTGATCTAGATTCTGCGAAGCGACAATTCGCGAATCTCTAGCTAGGATTATTGGTCTAGCAAACCAAAAACCACTCCGCAAGGGGTGGTTTTTGGTGGGTGAAAAATAATATTTAAAACTTATCCACAATAGTTAGAAAGGGATCGCTCGTTATTGTATTTGCAATAGAGTATAATTTATTGGATTGCATTATTATTAGCTCAAATTTTAATTTATTATGAAAAAATATTTTAGTTTATCATTAATTGTTTTTGTGGCGCTTATGGCGATCGTAGTTATTCCAAACCACGCTTCGGCGACCGCGGTTACTGTAGTTACGGCTACCACTACTTCCAGTAATGCCTCAACTACTTTAGCGAAGGTTGGTAATACGGTTCAGTTTGGTATAAATGTGTCCGGTACTCCTTTAATTGCCCCTCAAATTAATATCTTTGGGATGGGCAGTACCACCTTCTCTGGTTCTGGCGCCTGGTGGAATTATTCTACCACCTCGGTTAGCGTTTGGACGGCTGGCGCGATAACTTTCTCTATTGGAATTGGTGGTACGGCTGGCGACGCTACGACTACTGTCTCACAAACCAGTTTAACTGGCACGAATGTGGTATTTGATCAAACTGCTCCATCTGGTTTTTCTGCCACAATGGGTACTTATGTTAATGACGCCGATGATGCCGCTACCTCGTTTACTTTTTCGGGTGCGACAAAATACGATACTTATCTAGCTTATCTTGGTAATGGCACCGCCTCGTCCTCGGCTATCAGTGGCACTATTTCTACCGCCACAGATGTGATAACCGGTATTGATATTTCAGCGCTTGATGACGGTACTTTGGCTTTGGATGTGGCTCTGACCGATGCGGCGGGCAACAAAAGCGCTACTACCACTGTGTCGGCAATCAGTATTTTAGATACCACCGCACCTAGCACGCCCACGGCGAGTCCGGATGCCGGGAGCTATACTTCTACTCAAAGCGTGGTCTTGTCTTCAAGTGGCTCCAATTCAATTCGTTACACGATTGAGGGTACAACCCCAACTTGTTCTACTGGTTCGCCTTTTAGCGGCTCTGTCAGTATGCCCGGTTCAAGAACGATAAAAGCAGTCGGCTGTGATACGGCCGGCAACTCTTCTGCGGTGTCCTCTTTCGCTTACGTGATTCAGTCATCAAGTAGTAGTAGTGGTAGTGGTCCTAGTCGGATGGTAACTCATCCTGTAACGCCAGCTACTCCAACTTTGCCAAATGTTCCTGCTAATCCGTTACCAAATATTTCCGCCATTATTCACGCATCGCCAAACGCGGTTTTTATGCGGATGTTAAATTTGGGTAGTAATGGCGAGGATGTGAAAAATCTCCAGAAGTTCTTAAATAGTAATGGCTTTACAGTGGCGATGACTGGTTTTGGTTCTGTTGGTCAAGAAACCACAACTTTCGGTCCTGCCACGCGCGCGGCGGTAATTAAGTTTCAACTTGCCAATGGGGTAATTCAAACTGCCACGGATGACGGCGCCGGTTTAGTTGGTCCGAAAACTCGTGCTAAAATTAACGCGCTCGGCGCTGGAGTAACTCCAGCTGGTGCGCCGTCATCGTCTGCCGACCGTCAAACCCTAATCAATTCCTTGCAAGCGCAAATCATCCAATTACGCGCGCGCTTGCAACAACTCCAATCCGCGCAGTAGAAGTTAAATCAAAATCCCCCGCCTACGGCGGGGGATTTTTGGTGCTTTTCCTTCCCCAACTTTGAATTACGAAACCCTGATTGTGGATAATTTAAAAGAGTCAGCAAAATTC
>JBBTTN010000104.1:0-2288 GCA_038064235.1 Patescibacteria group bacterium | reverse complement strand
CGACGACGCCAACCGCGCGCTGATGGGTTCCAATATGCAAAAGCAAGCGGTGCCTTGTTTAAAACCAGAATTTCCGTTGGTGGCAACGGGGATGGAAGATAAAGTGGCTCACGACTCGGGTCGTTTGGTGACAGCGAAAAGCGCCGGCGTGGTAACGGCGGTTGATGGTCGTCATGCTGTGGTAAAAAATGATAAGGACGAAGTGGAGGAATACACTTTGCTTAATTATATGAAAACGAACGAGAATGGCGTTTTTCATCATCGGCCAATTGTGACGGTGGGAGATAAAGTTAAAAAAGGTCAGGTGCTCGCCGATACTTCGTCCACGCGTGATGGGCAAATGGCGATTGGGCAAAATGTGTTGGTGGCGTTTATGTCTTGGGGGGGCGCGAATTATGAAGACGCGATTATTATTTCCGAGCGGTTGGTAAAAAATAATATTTTTTCTAGTGTTTATATTGAAGAATTTAAAACCAATGTTCGCGACACGAAACTTGGTCCTGAAGTGACGACGCACGACATCCCTAATGTGGGCGAAGCCAAGCTTCGCAATTTAGATGAAGAAGGAATTGTGCAAATTGGCGCGGAGGTGGCGCCCAATGATATTTTAGTCGGTAAAATTACCCCCAAGGGCGAGACGGAATTAACACCGGAGGAACGCTTGCTCCGATCAATTTTCGGTGAGAAGTCGCGCGATGTTAAAGATACTTCCAAGCGTATGCCCAATGGCAAAAAAGGCAAAGTGGTGGGGGTGAAAGTTTTCTCGCGCGAGGCGGGCAATAAACTGGAGTCAGGAATTACCAAAGCGATTCATGTGGAAGTGGCGGAAGTCCGGAATGTTTCGGTCGGCGATAAACTTTGTGGTCGTCACGGTAACAAAGGGGTGATTTCCAAAATTTTGCCGGAAGAAGATATGCCTTACACTGCTGATGGCCGACCGATTGATATTATTTTGACCCCGCTTGGCGTACCGAGTCGGATGAACTTAGGTCAGATTTTTGAAATGCATTTAGGTATGGCGGCGCATGAACTGGGTTATCAAGCGATTACGCCACCGTTTATGGGCGTGACGGATGAAGAAATTAAACAAGAATTAAAAAAGGCGAATCTGCCGGAATCGGGCAAAGTTAAACTTTTTGACGGACTCTCGGGTGAAAGTTTTGACCAAGATATCGCCATCGGTTATATGTATATGCTCAAGCTTGACCATATGGTGGAAGATAAAATTCATATGCGCTCCATTGGTCCGTACTCATTAATTACGCAACAACCGTTGGGAGGTAAAGCGCAACGCGGTGGTCAGCGATTTGGGGAAATGGAAGTTTGGGCGTTGGAGGGTTACGGCGCGGCGTACACTTTACAAGAAATGTTGACGATTAAATCGGACGATATTGTGGGTCGGTCACAAGCGTTTGATTCAATTATTAAAGGCGAGCCAATTAAACCGCCTAATTTGCCGGCGTCATTTAATGTGATGCTAAACGAACTCCGAGGTTTGGCGTTGGATGTGGAGCTTAAGAAAATTTAAAAATAAGATTCAAATTTTATGAATAAAAAACCTGCCGACAAAATTGACTTCAACGCCATTTCGCTCAAATTAGCTTCACCGGCGCGGATTAAAGAGTGGTCATATGGTGAGGTGATGCGCGCGGAAACGATCAATTATCGCACTGGGCGCTCGGAGCGGGGCGGACTTTTTGATGAGCGAATTTTCGGTCCGGAAAAAGATTATGAATGTTATTGCGGAAAGTATCGCCGGATTCGTTACAAGGATATTATTTGCGAACGGTGCGGGGTGGAAGTAACGCGTTCTATCGTGCGGAGGGATCGGATGGGTCACATTGAACTCGCTAGTCCGGTGGCGCATATTTGGTTTTTGCGGGGCATTCCATCACGGATCGGACTTTTCTTGGGTCTCTCGGTGGCGGATTTGGAAAAGGTAATTTATTTTGCCGGTTATATCGTGACCAAAGTCAATGAGGCGGATCGAACCAAGATGCTTAAAGATTTAGATAGCGAATATAAAACGCGAATTAAAAGTCTAAAGGATGAACGAAGTCAGGAGCATTTAAAAGAAGCGTTTTTGAGTGCCAAAAAAAATCTCTTAGCGTTGGCGCCCGGCAAAGTGTTGGATGAAGTCACTTATCATAAACTCTCGCTGAAGTACGGTCAGGTTTTTGACGCGGAAATTGGCGCTGAAGCGGTTTATGATTTTTGTGTTCGCGCTGACCTAGATAAAATGTTGGTGGAAATTGAAGCCAACTTGGGTGAGGTGAGCGGGTTAGAAA
>JBBTTN010000103.1:0-6395 GCA_038064235.1 Patescibacteria group bacterium | reverse complement strand
GAGCTAGAAGTGGATTTTTTTGGTGTCTTGACATTGTCGCCCTATTGGACGGATGAATTTTTAAGTCCGTTGTTAAATCAACTTGGCGATCGATTGATTCTTTTGCCGAGTGACAATCTCTCGGTACAGGCTACACTCAAAATTCTTGTAGAAGTTAATAAGCGTCCATTTAGGATTAAATAATGAAAATTAATTTTACGAAACAACAGTACAAACATTTGATGCGAGCGATGTATTTTGCTGATTGGGTGACTAACGCGGTTTGTGTGGATGATGAGGAAAAAGATAAAGGGATTCAAGAAATTTCAGATCATGTTTACTCATTTGCCAAGGAGTTTGGGTTTGAAAAGTATGTAGAGCTTAGTAAGAGTGGAGAGGAATATTATACAACAAATGCTTTTGATGAGGAGCTTTCGGTTAGACATTTGATTGAACGCTATGACGACGACGCTTTTTGGGGGGAAATCAGTGGGAGATTGGGCGAACGCGATTTCCATAGAAAGTATTCTGATGACGAAGTTAAAAAGTTTTCCGACGAAGAGAGATTTATAAAATTGCAAGAATGTATTATCCCTTACGAAATTGAGATGGAGGAGAGTGGATTAGAAAAACTCGAACTACTAAAGACAGTCAAAGATTACGGACTCTAAATCACCAAGGACTACCCTTGGTGAATGGACGGTTAGGTGTGGTGTAATTTTTCCTAAACAAAAACCCCGACATTGCATCGGGGCGCGGGCGAGGGGGGTGTGGTCAGGTGAAAAGATCGAAGAAGTGATCATCCTTGATTACTTTGAATACTGCCTTGAATCCTTTCGGTGGGATGGCTACTGACAGAATAGACGTGACTAGTGCGACGCTACAAGATTCAAGAACGTGGACTGTTATGGTCGCTTTATCCGTATCGAGCTCAATGCGACCCACCGGCTTCCCATCCTTAGTGACGTCACTATGTCCGATCATATAAATTATCCTTTCGTTAAAGATCAATTTCTAAGAATCCACGACACGCGTTATGAATTCAATTGAAAGGAGAATTTTTTACAAGATTCTCCAAAACTTGATCGAGAGACTGGCGATGTCAGCCGAGCCCGCGGACCATCTCTTTAGCTTTTTTCTTCCCATATTTTTCGGTCAGAGTTTCGCCCCAAATGAGATCCTCTCTCGGGGTGTTAGTTCGGCGGGCGCCACCGATCATATAAACCAGACCCTCGAGACCAAACTTCTCAACCCAACCGATGCCGAAAACTAGATCTGCTTCTTCGGCCGTCTCCACATACACATGTGTGGGTTGGTCACCAACACTTGGCAACAGCTGTTTGATCGTCTCCGCCAGCGAGTAATAATCTGGCATGTTGAGAAAAATCCGAACGGGTTTGATTGTCCTCATTGCTATCTCCTTAAGTTAAAAGATCAATCCTATGAACCAACGATCACGCGATCGCAAGCTCAAAAAGATGGAGATTTTTTAACGAGAATCTCCAAACTCGGTGTGATGATTATCCCTTACCCTGCGGATAATCTGGCATTCCCCATTTGTCAGCGTCCGAAACGATCATCGCCTAAAGGGCTCCAGAATCGTTCCGCTCTCTTTGGGAGAAACACTTCCTCGTGAGAAGTGCGCGCAATGTCTCGTGGTCTACGAAACATTATCTGGCAGGAGCGGGTTCTAGAAGCCCGCACAGATTGACTCACGGCCATAGGGATTCGCCATCGCTTTTTTCCATAACAACCTTTTTTAGGGGCTGTTACTCGGAAAGCGCATAAACCGTGCCTCACGTGCTTTGGAAGTCACACACTCCCTGCACCAGATCTATGTCAAATTTTTTGACACACATCCGGTGCAAGGAATTATTTTATTCAAAGATCAATTTCTGTTTCATCCTTTCGGAATCATCAGCCCGAGTACACACTCGAGAAACAGGGTAAGTTTAAAGGCACCTACCAGCCCAGTCGTTTACTTTCTACGCCAGCGTCTGCCCCAAGGTGGTCCCTCTTGCTTGCTGTTGGCGCAAGAGTTAGCGATGACAACCGCGATGGCCAGAAACAGCGAGACCAAACAAAGGTACAAATAACTTGCGATCATGATTTTCTCCTTTAAAGATCATTCCTATGAACCCACAAGCACACGCTTATGAATTCAATAGGATGGAGATTGTGGCAAGAATCTCCGAACTTGCTTAGCTTTGTGTCCGCCCAAGCTAAGTGAGCGTTCCGAAGCTTCCTCGGAATATTACAGCTCAGTTTAACGACATGGGTTAGTCGGTGATCATTCTGTTGCCAAGCTGATCACAGCTCCGGTCCACATCGCTAACTTCTAGCGATGCCGGATCTTGCCCTTGGTGTGGGCAGATCCGCCAACCGGCGTGTTTATCACACACCGGCGCTCGAAGAAACGCTGTTTGCGCGTCTCCTCCGAGCTGACCATGGGTCGACCGTCCCACCCGAAGCCAGCTTTCGCCAGCAACTGGTTGGCCAACTGATTGACCTGGGATCCGATCGGGTACTGCGTTGGGGTATGGCTGATCATTAATGGTCTCCTTTCCTAAAAATGACCAAGTTCTCAATCTGCCCCCGTCTGAGCCCTCGCGATATTATCTGGGCGAGGAGCTCGGAAGGGGGCACATCAAAGTTCATCTGCAAACCATTATAGTCGGATTTGTTTATTTGTCAAGCACTTTTGACGGATTGTACTTTTGAACCATCAAAAAACCCTTAAAATAAGTCATTTTTTGACACACGAGTGTCAAATGAGGCTGTCAGAAAAGAGAAAAATTTTACAAAAAAATTTTATGTTTTGTATTAAAAAATTTCTGTTATTTATCAAAAACAGACTAAAAGAGCTCTTACTTCAATAATGTGGCTTAAAATATAACTATCGTGCCTAAAACTAGCCATATTTTGATAAAACTGCCAAAAACGCTTGACAAATGTTTTTCTTCATATATACTAGCGTCAGAGTCGGTGGAGCAATGTTGCTTCTTAAATGTCCGACAAACGGTGTACATAGACGAGGAGGTGCCCAATGAGCGATTAGCTCGTGGTGGAGACTGCCACTGCCTAGGCAATTATTGGGTCTAGGCAGTGGCAGGGCAAGCCACTTGTGAGTCGCGCACTAAGGCGTCGCATGGAAAAGAAAGTAGAGGTGAGAATTGTTGGACTAGTTGAAAAGGGAATTTTTGAAAGAGCCGAGTTTGTATTGTGGCTCAAAAAAAAGTGTCCTTTTGAAAGGACAAGAAAATGAGGAGTTGTAGATTGAGGGGTTGTGAGATCCCCAAAAAACTCTGAAGCACAGATTCGTGGGCCCGAGCAGTTATACTGTCTCGGGCCCTTTTTTTGTTTGATCAAAAATAAAGTTTAAAAGACTCTTCATTGTGTTGGCAAAATCATGACTTTTGATATAAATTCCTGAAAGGCTTTTTCCAAGAATACTTATTCTAACTTTGTCTTTGTAGACAGAAATGTCGCAGGTAAATGGATATTTCTTTTCATCAATTTTTAGGCGTTCCCCAGTATCATCTGATGGTTTCTCACCCTTTGAGTAGTTATATAAAACTTTAGATTTTACTTTATTCTCAAGTCTTTTCTTTTTATATTTAGCGAGATCATTTTCTGTAAAAACTTCGTTAATTAGATCTTTTGAATAGATCATATATATTGGACTGCCGTCTGGAGTTTCATTATAAATATCTTCATTTGTGCTGATTATTCCCTCTTTACCTTCAAAAAAGCGCACAACAGGGCGTTCGCCACTCTCACGCTGAACGCTTTTAATTTGCGGGATGATATCTTTTAAACGCTTAGCGCGTTCGTCTAAAGTAATTTTTTGACGTTCAATAAAGGTTTCTAGGCGCTCTGGGGGCTCGGCTTGGTAATGAGTCTTTTTACCCACTGTGGTTTCACTCACCAAACCTTTTTTAGCTAAACTTTCTAAAATCACATACACGGTGGGGCGTTTAATTTTAGTTTTGCCGGCCAGCTCAATAACCGATGAATTATCGGTAGCTAACAAAGCTAAATACACACCCGCTTCTTTATCACTCAAACCAATTTCTTGGAGATATTTTTCTAACATCCTTCAATTCTAAACTAAAATCATTTTTTAATCTACATGCTATTATTAAGTCATGAAAAATAGAGTCTATGTTTTTATTGATGCTTCCAACCTTTGGCAGGCACAGAAGGTCAAAGGTAAGATGTTTGACTATGAGAAGTTAAAGACATTTCTCAAAACCAAATTTAGCGCATCTGACCTAAACATTTTCTATTACACTGCTTACCCTAAAGATGGCACTCGGGATTACAGCTTAAGTGGTCGGCATAAGTTCTTTACTTTTCTCAAGAAAGGTTTGAAATACATTGTTCGCAAAAAGGAATTAAAGAGAATACCGATCCATAATGACTTAGGAGATTCAATTCAGGAGAAGGGTAATATGGATGTGGAGATTACTATTGATGCGCTACATTTTAAAAATAAATATGATATCGCTATCTTCTTTACTGGTGACTCGGACTTTTTGCCACTGATTACTTATTTAAAAAATGACAAAAAGAAAGTGTATGTTTTTTCCTCAAAAAATAATATTTCAACCGAATTAAGAACCGGAAGCAATGGTTACTTTGATGTTTTGGAATTATCTGAAGATATCTGGGGTAGGGATCTGAAATATCGGAAATCTGAAAAAACTAAATAAATACAAAGCGACCCTCCTTGCGGAGGGTCGCCCTTGGATGTAATGCCCTTTCAGTTCACATAGAACCAAAAGATAGTTTGATTATATATGGTAAATTAAGACAGTCAACCTATTGATCCACATGCTATGATTATTGGTATGAATATCTCAAGTGGAGATCTGAGTATCAAAATTCCAGAAAGATTTGCGCTACCCATTAAAATGATGCTTGATTGGGAGAGCGATCGGCCAGACAAAAAAATTGATGAAATTTTAAACAAAATAAATTGTCACAAGGTTGTTCTTTATTTGCGTGGATTGATTCCATATTCAGAATTAATTTCACATCCAAAAGATGAGAGTACCGACTTCACTTATAGCAAAAAGGCCTTGGCAATTTCTGATAAAGAATTTACTTTAGTAAATAGTGATGAAGAATTACGCCATTTGGCAAATTTAAATTGCGAGGCCGGCAAAATTTATATCGGACAGATATTTAATGAAGGACTAGCTCACTCATTTATGGTGGGGAAAATGGAAGGGCAAAATAAATTTATTTGCTTTGATAAGGCCGGATTTATTGAAAATCTAAAGAAGGGTAATAAGGATTATAAATTTAGAGTTTATGAAATTGGTAAATTACTGGAATCGCCAAACTATCAAAATGTCAAATGGAGGTTCGTTTTAATTGATCCGGTGGTATAATAATCGGCATTAGTTTAGCGGGGCGGAAAAAAATAATTATCGCCAACTGGAAGATGAATCCGGTGGAGCCGGAAATGGCGAAGCGGTTGTACACGAGTACGCGTCAAACGGCGCTCGGGCTTAATCGTGTGCAAGTAATTGTGGCGCCACCAAACATTTTTTTAGGAATCTTGGCGGGGAATCGCGCCAGTAAATCAAAAAAGTTTGCGCTCGCGGCGCAAGACGCGCACGCGGAACTTTCGGGCGCCTACACGGGCGAAGTTTCACAAGCGATGGTTAAAAATTTTGGCGTGGAGTATTTAATCATTGGTCACAGTGAGCGACGCAAAGCGGGGGAGGAGAATTTGTTAATCAATAAAAAAATTAAATCGGCGCTAAAATTAAATTTTAAAATTATTCTTTGTGTGGGTGAGTGGACGCGCGACCATAATGGCAATTATTTAAAAATGATTGAGGAACAATTACTGACGGCGTTTAAGGGCGTTGCCAAATTGGAAATGAAAAATGTGCTAATTGCCTACGAGCCGGTGTGGGCGATTGGCGCGCAAGCGGTGGAGAATGACACCCCTGAAGATTTTTTAGAACAAGCATTATTTATTCGGAAAATTTTAAATAATATTTTTGGCAAAGAGATTGCCATGAGCGCGCCGATACTTTATGGCGGTTCGGTGGACGCGAGCAATGCGGAAGGTTTTTTGACGGCGGGCGAGGCGAGCGGACTTTTGGTGGGACGAGTTTCATTGGTCGCTACGGAATTTATTAAAATTTTAAAAATTGCCGACGGGGCGCGATGAAAGAGCCAAACAAATTAAAAGATATTAAACCCGAGGAACTGCACGGCAAGCGAGTAATTCTCCGGCTTGATTTAAATTTGCCGATTGATTTAAAAACCGGCGAGGTGAGCGACGATTATCGGCTCAAGCGCGCCTTACCAACGGTTAAATATTTGCGCGACCACGGCGCCCGCACGATTATCATTAGCCACTTGGGTGATGATGGTTCAAAAAGTTTGGCGCC
>JBBTTN010000102.1:0-4684 GCA_038064235.1 Patescibacteria group bacterium | reverse complement strand
CAGCACATCGCTCGGCCAATGCACACCCACCATAATTCGGCCAAGTCCCACTAACCCCGCGCCCAACATCAAACCCACGCCAAAATAATAATAACCGAGCGAGACCACCGCCACCGCTAAAGCGGTGGCGACAATCGTGTGACTGGAAGGGAGGGAAGCTAAAGCCTCGCGGGTTTTAATCAACGGCGTAATGTCGGCTAACATCGCAAACGGTCGCGGACTAACATAAAAAAATTTAATTAAGAGCGATAAACCCCAAGCCAGTAAAATGGAAATAATCACCAACAAAATTTCCCGCTGACTAAAATTAAAAAACTTGGCGCCAATTAAAAAAACTAAAATTAAAACCCACAACAAATCTCGAGCGATAAAAATCGCCACCGCGCCGAGCAAAGGCTGACTCTCCGCCAAGTGATAAAAAAACCCAAAAATTGATTCATTCATAAATTAAATCCCCGTGCGCGCGAGCAAAGTCTTAATCGTTTTTAAAGCAATAATCAAATCCAACGCTAAACTCCGATGTTTAATATAATACAAGTCATACGAAAGTTTTTCACCAGTTGAGGCCACTCCGGGTTTAAAATGCGGATGATTAACTTGATAAAGTTGCGCCCAACCCGAAAGTCCGGGGGTAATTAAATGTCGCGCGTCGTAATACGCAATTTGCTCCCGATAAATTTTAACATACTCTGGTCGCTCAGGGCGCGGTCCTACCAACGATTGTTTACCTTTAATCACGCTAAAAAGTTGAGGCAACTCATCCAGCCGAGTTTGACGCAAAATTTTACCCACGCGGGTCACTCGCCTTTTGGTTAAATCAGGTTCGGTAGTCATACTCCGAAATTTGGTAATTAAAAATTCTTTTCCGCCTTTACCCACTCGTTTTTCTTGATAAAAAAGTGGGCCGTTGTCGGTTAATTTAATAAGTAAATAGATAATCGGATAAAATAAAAGGGTTGGCAATAAAAGTAACAGACAAATAATAACATCCATCAAACGCTTGAGCGCGTAAGAACTGCGACTAAAACGATTTTCCACATACTCAATAAACCAGCGCTCGTTGATGCTTTGAATCGGCACGCGATTAAACACTTCCTCATAAAAAAGATGTAAGGGAATAATTTGGGCGCCGGCAAACATCAACTGATAAACTCTTTTTAAATCCTCCGGCGTCTGATGATTATAAGTATCAATTACTAAAATCACGCCCCCGTTGCCAGCAATCGGCAACTGACGCCAGCCATCGGCACCAAGCGCCAAATGATAACGAGGCGCGCGCGCCAATTCGCGTTTAATTTCTTCCATCTCCGCGCTGTGACCAATAAAAAAAACTTTGGCAGGCCGCCGTTTCAGGAAAAAATCTACAAAATGAAAACGCCAAACATAAATTAAAGCCGAAGAAATTAAAAGATTGATAAAAAGAATTGATTTGGGCGCCACGCCAAAATACGGAATGAAATAAAAAAAAGTGATCGCCAGCCCGATATTAATAATTTGCGCTTGCCAAATCAATCTAGGCAATTTTTGTTCCGACATTAAACTCGGCCGACGATAAAGGTCGGAAATAAAAAAAACAAAAATCCATAAAATAAAAATCAAGGCAAACGGTTCAAAAAGCAGTTGATAATCAAAGTAAGAGGGCCAGGCGCGATAGCGAAGCCCCACGGTCAGCCAAAGTGAAAACGCAAAAAAAGTGAGGTCACCAATTACTAAAAGCCAGAAAAGTCGTGATTTCCGAAAACTCATAAGTGGCTTAACCATAACACAAATTGATATTTTGTGCCACCCCGTTAGAAGTTTCCTAACTTCTAACGGGGTGCTATAGTTTTCATAATGTCAACCAACAACCCAAAGATTCTGTTTCTCATCACCAAAGGCAATTGGGGTGGCGCTCAACGCTATGTTTTTGATTTGGCGAACGCATTTAAAAACCGCGGGTTTGAAGTTATGGTGGGGCACGGCGCGGACACCGCATTGGCGGAAAAATTAAACCACCAAAATATCAGAACTTTCGCTTTAAAAAATCTGGGGCGCGATATTAATTTATTTGCCGATATTTTAGGGTTTTTTGAAATTTTAAAAATTTTAAAACGGGAACGCCCAACCGTGCTTCATATTAACAGTCCAAAAATTGGCGGTTTGGGCGCGCTGGCGGGGAGATTGACGGGGGTAAAAAAAATTGTATACACCGCTCATGGTTGGCCGTTTAATGAAGATCGTAATTGGTTCAGCAAACTGATTATTAAAAAAATTTCGTGGCTCACCATTATGCTTTCTCACCAAACTATCGTTATTGGCGAAAAGGAAAAAGCTGATGTAAAAAATTGGTGGCTGATTAAAAATAAAATTACTTTAATTCATAACGGCATTAATGCGCCAAACTTTTTAACGCGAGATGAGGCGAGAAGAAAATTGATGGAAGTCGGCAATTTACCCGAGTCAATAAAAAATAATTTTTGGGTAGGGATGATCGGTGAACTCCATAAAAATAAAGGCTACGAATATGCCATCAAGGCAATAAAAAATCTTAACGCTAATTTATTAATTATCGGTGAGGGCGAAGAGCGGGAAAGTTTGCAAAAAATAATTCAAGAAAATAATTTGCAAGATAAAGTTTTTTTACTGGGTTTTATCGCCAACGCCGCCGACTATTTGCCAGCTTTTGATACTTATCTACTTTCTTCAATTAAAGAAGGTTTGCCTTATGTGCTGATGGAAGCGGGGCACGCCGGTTTACCGGTGGTGGCAAGCAAGGTTGGCGCCATTTCTGATATAATTGAAGATGAAAAAACTGGCTTTATAGTAAAACCTAAAGACATTGATAGTTTGACGGAAAAAATTAGTCTTCTTATTGCCAATCAAAATATCGGTAAAAATTTAGGCGAAAATTTAAAACAAAAAATCTCCCAAGAATTTAGTCTGGAACAAATGGTTGAGGAAACAAAAAGGATTTATTCCCGACGTAAAGTCGGGACCCCGACCGAAGCGTCGGGGTTAAAAGCTACCCATTCAGGCTTCACCCTGATTGAACTTTTAGTGGTAATCTCCATCATCAGCCTGCTCGCCAGTATCGTTTTTACAAACCTCCAAGAAGCCCGAAGTAAAGCTCGCGACACCCAGCGCGTCGCCTCCCTAATCCAAATCCGCAACGCTCTTGAACTTTATCACTCCGAAAATGGCAAATACCCAGAATCATATTCATCTATAGGTAGTAATTGTTCTTTCGCGGCAGCAAAAAATCAACGGCTTACTTGTTTTCAATGCGGTGATAATATTACAACTGGATTCCACTGTATTTATGACCAAACGGCTATGCAAAATGATATTGGCAAATTCCTTAGTTTAAGACCTTGTGACCCATCACAACCTACAAATCGCCCCAACGGCGGTTGTTACAAATTTAATCCCTTAGATACGAATATTGAAAAAGGTTTCTTTTATAAAGTTAATCCGAGCCATACTGAATATAAAATATCCATGAGTAAGGTAGTAGAAAACTTAAATCATGTCCCCCTTAATATGAGCGACCCTGATTTTATAAACTCTGCCCCACCTCCAGAAAACACTATCTCTTTATACTCTTCAAGCGCATCAAGGGGTTGGAAACTGATGTGTCAATTTGATCCAACCACCGAAATCTGCACTATTCCCTAACCCCCGCCTAAAAATTCATTTTGGAGTTGGGAACGGTGAAAAGCGCCTAATTAATATCCATCCCATTTTTATTTCTTCCCCAATTTTATCTCTTTCCCAATTACCCGTTCTTACTAGATTGACGACCGTCAAAGTAGTAAGAACTTAAAATAATGAACAAAAGTTTAAAAGATTAGGGGAGGTTAAAAACTTCGCGGAGCCACAAATCATTTTCCAATTTTTCCACTACTAAATAAAGTAAACTTTTTCCAAAACCGTAATAAGTTTTTAGTAAAGTAATAAATTCATCACACTCGTACGGATAAACCCAAACGCTATTTTGTAAACGAACAAAACCTAAAGAAGTTAACTCTACGCGCAATCGAGCGCGATCATTACGCTTAAACTCTTTAATATCAAACATCACCACGCGCCACTTTTTATCCCAACGAAGCGGTTTATTTATTACCAATTCCTCCAACCGATACCTCAATAATTCTTGTTTGCCTTTATCAGTAAGACCAGCGAAAGTTTTACCATTTTTTGATTTCTTAAATACTATTAACCCCCGATCTGATAATTTTCCTAAAGTTGATTTTACATAATACCGACGATTATTTAGACTCTTTTTATTATTACCGACAAGTGTGTCTAGGGTTTTGAGTGCATTCGGAGCAATAAGCGCAACCGCGATAAAACCACCAAGCTCCAACATCGCCAAAATAGTTTTAATAATTTTTCCTCTAGGACTTAAATCATTGGTTCTCGCCATATTAATATTTTATCATGTACTTACTAGATTGACGACCGTCAAAGTAGTAAGACTGTTTATATTTTTACTAAACTGCGCCGAGAAATTCGTTTTGGAGTTGGGAACGATGAAAGGCGCGCGAGTAACGGCGCATCCCCATTAAAATTCCGAGCCCCATAAATTCCATCAACAAATGCGAACCGCCGTAGCTCACAAACGGCAAAGTAAGACCGGTCACTGGCAGTAAGCCCATATTCATCCCCACATTAATCGTAAAGTGGCTAATAAAAATAATTGCCA
>JBBTTN010000101.1:0-3814 GCA_038064235.1 Patescibacteria group bacterium | reverse complement strand
TTATTGAAGCTGGCGAACGCTCGGGCACGCTCATCACCGCGCGTCTGACCACCGAATACAATCGCGATGTTTACGCCGTGCCCGGGTCAATTTTTTCACCCTCATCTTACGGCACCAACTGGTTAATTAGGCAGGGCGCGACACCGATTACTGGCGCCAAAGATTTACTGGAAGCGCTTGGGTTTAAAATTGAAACTGAAATTAAAAATAAAATTAATTTGGCCGAGCTTACTCACGATGAAAAAAAAGTTTATGAAATTTTAGCGGTGGAACCGCTTCCGCGCGATGAATTAATTATGACGCTAGAACTTGAACCAAGTGTCGCCAACACTTTACTCATGATGATGGAATTAAAAAACATTATTAAAGAATCCGCCGGCGAATTTCGGTTGCAATAATTAAATTGCAATAAAATGCAAACAACTTCTACGACCGTAGAAGTTGTGAAATACTTATTAAAGATTAAGAAATATCAAAAACTTTTTTAACCCAAGTATCATTCTCAATTGATTCCACAGTAAGATAGAGTACTTCCTTACCAATATGAAAATGAGACTTTAAAAGGACAATCACTTCCTGACATTCATAAGGAAAAACCCAAACACTATTTTGTAATCTAATAAATCCAAGATGGTTAAGCCAAATTCTTAGTTCATCTCTGGTTTGTCTTTTGCCTTCTTTAATATCAAAAATAATCACTCTATATTTACCATCCCAACGACGAGGCTTTTTGATTTCAAGATCTTTCAGTTCATATTTTTTAAGTAATTGTTTTCCTTTAGACGTGAGACGGGCACAATTCTGTCCTTTTCCATTTTTTTCAAAAACAATCAGGCCTTGCTGTTTCAACCTTTCAACAACTCGGTTTAAATAATATTTCCGTCTTTCTGGTTTTTTTAAATATCCAAAGTGATGAAGTGTTTTGATTGCCCCGGGCACTATCGTTGCCACCGCAACAAACGAGGTAACGGCAACAATTCCTAAAATAATTTTAGTTAAATCAGGTCGCTCATCATTGTTCCATTTCATATTCATATTTAATCATTTTATCAACACTATTAATTATATGCAAACAATTTCTACGGTCGTAGAAGTTATGAAATTTATTAAATAAAGAAAGGCTAGAAATATTTCATTCTAGCCTCACCTACTCGTTTTAACCCCGACCAAGATTCAAGGGTCAATAGACCACGGCATATCCTGCCAAACCGAACTGCCTCTGTACCCAGCGACTTTCTTAGGATCACAGGTGTGGTCTTGGAGACGGTACGGCTCCGGGAAACAAACAATCTCTCCATGTGCCGCAGCCGATCTACCCACATTCTGGTCAACCTCATAGGGGATCATTTCCCCACAGCCAGGACACTCTACCGATGGCGGTTTTCCAATGGACATCTTTTGGTTCCTTTCTGCCCACAGGCAAAAATATTCTTAGGAATAGAACTTTTCAAGTTCCTCCCAATAAGGAGGCAACTCTGATCTAGCCTTAGCCACCGCCTCTAAGTCTGGAGGATCTTGGCAAACATGGTTTTTCTGATCGAGAGCCCAAACACCTTCTTCTTCCATTTCTACATATCCGACTTTTCCTCCGCATCTAAGACACACTATATCTGCTGGTGGATTGTATTTTACTACCATATTTAACTCCTTCTGCCCTTAGGCAAAAAAGTTTTGTTCAATCCATTTCTATCCTAACTTATCCCCAGAAATTTGCCAAGTGGAAATAACTATAGTACTAATGTACACAAGCTAAAAAATCAATGACCCAAAAATTATTAATTGTGGAGTCGCCGGCGAAAGCCAAAACGATCGGCAAATATTTGGGTAGCGAATATAAAGTGATGGCGTCCATCGGTCACATTCGCGATTTGCCGAAGTCAAATAAAAACGCCATTGATATTTCGGCGGGTTTTGTGCCCCATTATGAAATTTCAAAAGGTAAGGAGAAGGTGGTGCATGATTTGCGTCTAGCAAGCAAGGGAGCGTCTGAGGTGTTACTCGCCACCGACCCTGATCGCGAAGGTGAAGCCATTGCCTGGCATATTGCCGAAGCGATTGGTTTAAAAAATTCCAAATCACAAGCGCCAAATCGCAAAATTAAAAGAGTGGTTTTTCATGAAATTACCAAAGAAGCCGTAAGTGAAGCGTTAAAGCATCCACGAGCGATTGATGATAATTTAAAAACGGCGCAAGAGGCCAGGCGCGTGCTTGATCGCCTTTTCGGCTACGATCTCTCGGGTTTAATTTGGACAAAACTCCGTTACGGTCTCTCGGCCGGGCGCGTGCAATCGCCAGCGCTACGCATTTTAGTAGAACGCGAAAAAGAAATCCAAAACTTTGTGCCTGAACAATTCTGGGTCATTACGGCAGAATTGGAAACTCCGCGAAATGAAAAAATTATTTTTACTTCTTCCGTTGAACCAAAAACTGAAGCTGAAGCTAAAAAAATTGTTGAGATTGGTGAAAAAGCCAGTTGGCAAGTGGGTAAAATTGAAGCCAGTGAAATGGTTCGTAAATCTCGCGCGCCATTCACCACCTCCACCCTCCAACAATCAGCTTCCACTCGGCTCGGTCTCTCACCCTCGCAAACCATGCGCTTGGCGCAAAAACTTTATGAAGCCGGACACATTACTTATATGCGTACGGATAGTACTAATTTAAATACAGTCGCGGCCAGCGAAATGGTGGCGATTGCCAAAAAAGATTATGGCGAGAATTATGCGAGTAGTGTAAAGGCTTACGCCACACGGAGTAAAAATGCTCAAGAAGCGCACGAGGCGATCCGACCTACGCATCCCAACTTACGCACCGCTGGCGCGCTTGGCGCTGAACAAAAACTTTACCAATTAATTTGGCGCCGCACCTTGGCGAGCCAAATGGCCGATGCCAAAGTTTTGAAAACTAAAATGACGGCAATTGGGATAGCGGTTGGCAAGGACTCACCTTCCTCTGAAGGAGAGGCCTTGCCACCCTTCACTGCCAATGGTTATCGCATTACTTTTGACGGTTGGCTTAAAGCCGATCCCGCCGCGCGCGGTGAGGAAGTAGAGTTGCCTAGCAAACTTGCTGAAGGTGAGCCACTCAAACTCGTCACCATAAATTCTGAAGGTAAAGAAACTTCCCCGCCCAATCGCTACAGTGAAGCCGGTTTGGTGAAGGAACTGGAGAAGCGTGGCATCGGTCGCCCATCCACTTACGCCTCAATTATTAAAACGATTATTGATCGCGGTTATGTGGAAAAAATTCAAAGAAGTTTAAAAGCCACCGACACGGGCATTGTTGTTTCCGATTTCCTCTCCGAACATTTTGCTTCCTACATTAGCGATAGCTTTACGGCAAAAATGGAAGATGAGTTGGATGAAATTGCCACCGGTAAAATGGAATATGTGGAGTCGCTCAAAAATTTTTACGGTCCGTTCCACAAAGCGGTACTCTCAAAAAAGAAAATCCCAAAAATTTCTAATCTCGGTGACGCGCCGAAAGAATTCCCCTGTCCAATTTGTGGCGACGCAATGATTTGGAAACTTGGCAAAAATGGCCGCTTCATGAGTTGCGCTAAATTCCCTGATTGTCTTGGCGCCCGCACCGACAGTGGTGAAAAAATGGAAGGCCCAAAAGAGACGGGTGAACTCTGCCCAGATTGTGCCGGTAAATTAGTGGAACGCAGTGGCCGTTACGGAAAATTTGTGTCTTGCGGTAATTATCCGAAATGTAAATTTATAAAACGCGATGCGAATAATTTAAATAATGCGAATGATACGAATGTAAAATGCCCAGCGTGTAATGAGGGCACGATGGTGGAAAAGCGTGGGAA
>JBBTTN010000100.1:0-1553 GCA_038064235.1 Patescibacteria group bacterium | reverse complement strand
ATTCAAGGCCGGCAACTCAAGCCATTGACACCACTCCTCCTTCCGCACCGATGGGGCTTATAGTTAATTAAAATGCAAAATTCAAAATAGTAGGATGTTGGATTTTCGGGCGATTTTATGATATAATGTAAGCATATGAAGTTTAGGCAAGCTCTTTTTTGGGATACTAAACCAAGCAACATAGACACAAAGAAAAACGCCCAATATATCATTGAGCGGGTTTTGGATTTAGGAAATGACAAAGAAGTAAAATGGCTCTATCACTATTATGATAAGCCATTGCTCAAAAAAGTTGTTGCTAAATCCCGTTCATTAATGCCGGAAACAAAAAATCTATGGACACTGATTCTAAAAAACAAATAGATTTAAATTTGGATATCCTGCCTTCAGAAACAAAAAAGGCGCTTGTTTTTTTATCCAAACAATCATGGATTGGCAAAGCCGATTGGTACCTTGCGGGCGGAACCGCGCTGGCGTTGCAAGCTGGACATCGTAAGTCGGTTGATTTGGATTTTTTTAACATGAAAAAAGAGTTTCGTAATTCAAAGTAATATATTAGAATGATAATAATATTAATATGTCGATAAAAACAAAACATTTTTTTATTTTTCTGCCGTTAGCCGCTTTTCTGTTTTTGATGAACGCAAACAATGCCAACGCGGCTGTAAGTTTACCGTGGTCAACTACTTATAATTGCCCTGATTGGACTCAGGGAGATATTTATTTCACAGGAACAAATTCTGCGGGACAAACATGGAAAGCATCGCCTTTAGATTGCGATGGGGTTGTGAATAATGGGGCATGGCTTACTTCTAGCGGCAGTAAAGAGCAAATTACTTCCTCTGCTAACTATCCCGGAGGCGCTGGAGGGAAAGGACAGAGACAATGGAATGGAGATGGGATAAATAATAATTCTGGAGGAACAGACTTGCAATTTGCAACCCCGCAATCTGAATTATGGATACGTTGGTATATGAAATATGAAAAAGGATATCAATGGCAGATTTTATCTTACGATAAAATTTTATATATTATGACGCCAAATTTTTCAACTAACGGAGGTAAGTCTGCTATCATAGAATTTTATGGTTTCAATCAGTTTGGCGTCAGCCATCAGGGCAGTATAGATCCAAAACTAGGTCAAAATACTTTTAGTTCTAATTATGGCTGGAGCGATGTTATGGGGAGCGCAACTTCTGACGGGCAGTGGCATGCTTATGAGATTCATATAAAAATGGAAACCAGTTCAACGACCGCGGATGGCGTTGCGGAAGCGTGGGTTGATGGCAATCAAATTTTATCGGCTAAAAACGTGCAATATAACATAGGAGGCGGCGGAGAATCTGGCTGGGGTCATTTTTTAATTGGATCTAATCAGAGATATCCACTCAATGGACGCGATATGGCTGTAGATTTTGACGATATCGCAGTTTCTACTACCGGCTACATCGGTCCCATTGCCAGCGGCATCGTTGCTGACACCACTCCTCCTTCCGCGCCGATGGGATTAGTTGTGCAATAATTTTTTTTATATATAATTATAAAATATGGAT
>JBBTTN010000099.1:0-2466 GCA_038064235.1 Patescibacteria group bacterium | reverse complement strand
GAAAGAAAACTTTAATTGAACATGGTTTTCGTTTGCCTTCGGCAGCAGATAATCGTCCGCTAAAGTTTAACGAATTTATGGAACGCGTCGGGCAAATTATTTATACTTCCGCCACCCCGAGCGATTTTGAGCGCGAGCGCTCGGCGCAAATTGTGGAACAAATTATTCGCCCTACGGGTTTAGTGGATCCAGAGATTGAGGTGAGAGGAGTGATGGCAAGGACTCTCCTTAAAGATACCCAAGGACTGTCCTTGGTTACCACTCAACCTTACCCGGGCCAAATTAAAGACTTTATTACTGAGGCTGAAAAAGTGATTAAAGGCGGTACGAGGGTTATTGCCACTACACTGACAAAAAAGATGACCGAAGATTTAAGTACATATTTAAAAGAGAAGGGGATTAAGGCGGAATATTTGCACAGTGAAATTAAAACCATTGAGCGGATTAAAATTTTAACGGATTTTAGAAAAGGGAAATTTGATTGTTTGGTGGGCGTGAACTTGTTGCGTGAAGGTTTGGATTTACCGGAGGTTTCTTTAATCGGAATTTTGGATGCTGATAAAGAGGGATTTCTTCGTTCGGAAGTTTCGTTGATTCAAACCATTGGTCGCGCGGCACGCAATGCCGAAGGTAGAGTGATTCTTTATGGCGATAACATTACCGGTTCAATGAAGCGAGCGATTGATGAAACTAATCGTCGTCGCGAAATTCAATTAGCTTATAATAAAAAAAATCACATTACACCAAAAACGATTATTAAAAATATCAGTGATATAACCCAAACGCTTGAAGGTGAACGCGGTAAGGCACTGTTTGAAATTGTAAAAATTGATAAAGCTTCAGGTACAGACAAGCGTAAACTCATCTGCGACCGCCAAAAACAAATGACCATCGCCATTAAAGAACTAGACTTCGAAACCGCCGCTTTACTCCGCGACGAAATTAAGATGTTAAAAGGTGAAATGTGAGCAAAAGTGTGATAAAATCAGCGCTAATTTTATGAAAAGTGAGGAAGATAAAATTGTGATTAAGGGGGCGCGAACTCATAATCTCAAAAATATAAATTTAGAAATTCCCCGAGGCAAGATGGTGGTCTTCACTGGACTTTCTGGTTCCGGCAAATCGTCGCTGGCGTTTGATACGATTTTTGCTGAAGGTCAACGCCGATATGTGGAGTCGCTTTCCTCATACGCTCGGCAATTTTTAAAACAAATGCAAAAGCCCGATGTGGATGAAATTCGCGGACTCTCACCGGCTATCTCAATTGACCAAAAGTCGCGCTCTAACAATCCGCGTTCCACCGTCGCCACGATTACCGAAATCTACGATTATCTCCGTGTGCTCTACGCGCGCGTGGGCAAACCCTATTGTTTAACTTGCGCTCGACCAATTGTTAAACTTTCTAATGCGGAAATTGTGGGTTTGGTGAAGGAAAAGTTAAAAGTAACCGAGGGTAGTCCTCGGGTGCCTTTGAGGACTACCCTCGGTTCCAATGTTGATTCGCTTTTAATTACTTCACCACTTATCCGTGGTCGTAAAGGCGAATATTATCAACTGCTTTATGATTTGTTAGATAAAGGCTACGGCGAGGTGTTTATTGATGGGGTTCGTAAAAAACTTCGGGAAAGAATAATTTTGGATAAAAATAAAAAACATGAGATTGAGGTAATTGTGGATGAAATTCCACTCAACGCAATTGATGAGCGTTTAAGCGAGGGAGTAGAGCGCGCGTTAAATGAGAGTAATGGTTTAGTTAAAATTATTATTGGCGAAGAAAGTAATATCTTTTCCGCCAAATTTGCTTGTCCCCACGACGGCTTCTCCTATCCTGAAATTGAACCACGATTATTCTCTTTCAATTCACCTTACGGTGCCTGTCCGACCTGCCACGGTCTTGGCACCAAACACTTCTTTGGCACTGACGCTTGTGAAGTTTGTCAGGGCAATCGTCTGCGACCGGAGGCGCTTGAAGTGCGTTTAGGTAATGACACCCGAGGCTTAGCCTCGGGTAATTTGAGGCAAGACCTCGATTTAAACATCGTGGAAGTAACTGCGCTTTCCATTGAAAAAGCCAACGACTTTTTTAGTAAATTAAAATTAACGGAAAAGGAACACGAGATCGCCAAAGTAATCCTTAAAGAAATTGAATCGCGTTTAAAGTTCCTCCTTGATGTGGGACTTGATTACATTACCCTTGATCGTCGTGCCCACACGCTCTCGGGTGGCGAAGCGCAACGAATTCGTCTTGCTTCGCAACTTGGCTCGCGTTTGGTAGGCGCGCTATATGTGCTTGATGAACCAACGATTGGTTTACACTCGCGCGATAATGAACGCTTGGTTAAAACTCTGCACAATCTGCGTGATATTGGTAACACGATTATTGTGGTGGAGCATGATGAAGACACGATTTATGCCTCGGATTATTTGGTGGATATTGGTCCGGGGGCTGGCGTGCACGGTGGCAAA
>JBBTTN010000098.1:0-2967 GCA_038064235.1 Patescibacteria group bacterium | reverse complement strand
CAACACCTGAGGGTTGATTTGATCAACCGCCGCCGAAAAGTTGCTAACCTTCAGCGAACCTTGGCGAGTACCAGCAACGGCCGTTGCCGTGTCGGGTCTGGTGATTGAGACTGAGCGATAGAGCAACGCTCGATCGCCACCAATACCGACACTCATATTTGCAGGCAAGGCATCAAGCAAGGCTTGCCAATTGACGCCCACTCCTCGATCACGACCGTCAATGAATTCAACGACATGCACTCGAGCCACGATGCGCGGTGTCGGCTGATCATAAGTTTTGGCAATATTCTCAACCAAAAAGTTAATAATCGCTGGGTCGTCCTCAATTGTGAGGGCGTTCAGGATCTTATCAACGTGAATCGTTCCAGAGCTGGTGAGTTCGGGCCTGACGGCGGCAGCAATTGCTTCGGCTGACCGATACTTTGGCACATAAACAACGTTGGCCGGTACGGTCCCAATAAAATCCACCATTTGCCCCGCGTTGATCGAGACCACTGCCGCCGCAATAGTTTGTTGCATTTGTTCGGTGGCAACCACAAGGAGAAGAACTATTTTCCTTCCTCCTTTCCATTGTTCTGTGACTTCAACCCGCGCTCCTGGATCTCCCTCCAAAAGCCTGATGAAAGTGCGACGCACATTAGTGCGTAATGCCGAAGGTAGACTGGTGATTTTGTAAGACGCCATCACCAATTGCCCGTCGGAGGAGATAATCCGGTAATCACCAGGCGCTCCAGCAACTACTCGTACGTCGTTCGCGGGTGGGGTACCATTAACAATCGGTCCCGTTTGACCCAACAATAGGGCCAACAATAACGTTGCGCTACTAATCATGGGCTTGTTCCTCCAAAAAAGTAACAATGTTCTTACCTTTGAGCCCATCAGAGCTCGGTGTACCTCCAAAATAATAGCTAGCATATAAATTATTTTTTGTCAATCCTTTGTACGAGATGTTGAGGTTGCACTTTGGCATTGAATAAGCAAATAAAGAACCCCGAACGCGACATGTCGCGTTCGGGGGCTGTAGATTTCCCGACTTCTGCGAATAGTACTACATTTTTTGTGGTAATCTGAAATAAATTCCTAAAAAAGCCTTATATCTGGTTAGTTGAATTATTTTTTACAAAAACTTGACAGAAATCCTTAGTGCGACAAAAAAATATCATTTTTTACTAAAAACCCTTATTTTACAATAGACCAAATAATTATTTTACCACACCCGCAGAAGTCGGGAAGAACTTCAATGTTTCTCACCCGGATGCGTTTATCACTCATAATGGAGATAACGAAGAGGACTAACAAAAAAACAACTCCCGACCGGTGACGGTTGGGAGTTTTATATTATCGGCAATTACGGCGGGCAATTGGCTGTGTCGGCTTCAGGAGTGAAGCCGTTGTTTCGCGCCAAGTCGCAGATTTTTTTGAAGGTGGGTAAAAGCTGATCATCCCCTTTTCCCGTTCTGATATTCAAAACATTTTCCACTTCTTTCAATTTTTCAAGAACAATTGGCGCCAAACGCGCTTTCTCTGCGCTAGATTCTGGATATTGAACATCAAAATAAAATGAAAATTCAACCTCTGATCTTTTTTGGTGTTCATCCCAATAAACCGCAAAAATGATCAATCCGACGATTGTTAAAAACGACACCCCGAAATACCGACGATTACCGCGCTGGTTCGGTTTGGTGAGCATTTAATGCTCCTTTCTTAAAAAACAAAACTGTCCTGTCCTACTCTAAACTTAAGCTAGCATTTTATTAAGCAATCGCAAAATTTGCTTAATTAGAAAATATCGGGTATAGTAAAAGCTGATAGAAAAGTTCCAGTGTGGTCATTGGAACAAAGGGATTAGGAAAAAGGAATTTCTTATGCCAAAGAGTGGAAAAAGAGAAAAGGTGGAAGATCGGACGGTCGCAGTTTGTGATGGGTGCGGGGTAGATGTTAAAGTCTTTCACGCTACCTCGGGTATGCTTGTGTATTGTCGCAGATGTGGTAGTGGAAGGTGCGGTGATTCTGGACTCCACCACTTATGTGATGGAGGTGAAAAGTTCAAAGGGGAGCATACGGGGGTGAAAGGTCACAAACTTTGAAATAAATTTGGAATAATAAGAAAAAAAGAAGCCCCGCCGTAACTGGTCGGGGCTTTGCTTTTTTTCAGGTTTTGCTGTTCGGCGTGATTATTGCCGATGTATTCTCCCATCTCTGCCAAGAGATCTTTCATGCTGTAAATGACTTTTTCGGTGTTCTTTGAAGTGATGTGGATGATGAAAAGTATGGCAATATTTACACCACTCTTGTTTTTCGTGCAATTTCTTGGCTGTCTCCCACATTGGACAATAAACTATCTTGGCCGTTTTCGTTGTTTGTTCTGTTGTTTCTACCACCTGCTCCGGCATTTTTTTCCTCCCAAAAAAAGTGAAGATCAAAATCAACTTTTATTTTAGCATAAAAATAATGACCTGTGGATAACTTCCTTGTCCTTTAGAATGTCCTTTAGTAAACTATAGGACAGGTATGCTTTGGTCTTTGACAGGGTGACGAATCCGGAGACGAGGTCGATGTCTTTTAAAAATAAAATTTTACCCCACTACAAGGTAAAAAGATCTCGATCTCCCCTGATATCGGCCCAAAGGCCCCAAATAGGGCTTAAAATATGAAAAATTCACCCAAAAACACTCCACGTTTAGGGTGATTTTTTGTCCCGTTAGAAGTAGAGGCACGCTGCGAGCCCTCGCGACTTCTAACGGGATTCATTTAACCCAATGTTTCTCGTGAATCTTTTTTATTGCTTCACCCTCTACCGCTTCTTTTTTTTCTTTGCCACTTTCTCCTAATTCTTTTAATTTGGCATCGTCAAGTTTACTTAACTCTTTTGCTTTGTTTATTAAGTATTCAACATTATTTAATTCTGGATTTTCTAGCGCCTCTTCAAGTAAAGCGTGTAACACATAACCAATTTTTGGCACGGGA
>JBBTTN010000097.1:271-1356 GCA_038064235.1 Patescibacteria group bacterium | reverse complement strand
AAACTCCCAATACCATGATGAGATAGGATAGTAATCAATCGCAGAGCCGGTGAAATTAACCACTGTTTCAACGGGTATTGGATTTTTTGGTGTATAATCAAAGCTCACAATCGGATAGGCATGCTTTGGCATCTTCGTATAGGGGAAATCTGATGCATTAGTGAATGGTGATCCAAGATTATGCGAATCAAACACTTGTACTCTTACATAGTAGTCGGTATTCCAGTTTAATCCGGAGTTGATGCTTCGTTGTGTTGAATCGCTATCAATGCGATATGGTTGGGGATTTACGATATTGGTGAATCCAGCATCAGTAGCCACCTCTACCCATGCTCCAAGCTGGGGATCAGTATCTGGAGGATTGGGAGAATCGTTGTTTGGATCATGATAAACCCATGACACAAGAAGCGCAGGACCGCTACCGCAGTAGTCCATCGGACCTACGGTAACACTCGGGATGTCAGGCTGGAGATTGGGGATGATATCTATGGGAGTACGGTTTTCAGCTGAAAGGGTACTTTGCTCGATAACCACCTTTGCCGTGCTGTCAGTCGTATAGGTGTGTTTGTCTGGTGTTGATTGGGTTGGAGGAGCAGGGAGTGCAGGCATCCCATCGCATTTGACGCCTTTGGTATTGGATAGACAGGTGCCAGAAGGAGGAGATAAAGGCAATGCTCCGCATGCAGGATCATTGTGAACCGTCCAATAGTTAGCGGATGAATTGGTGCAGTTGTACCAAAAACCATAGTTAATGGTATTGGTCAGAGTGGTTGTTACAGTAGCGGTCAATATGGACTCAATCATATCCACGCCTGATGATGGAGTGGCGGAAAGAGAGACAGAGGGTGTAGGAGTAGGAGAAAGGGTGGCGGTGGGAGTTGCCGTTGGGGTAGGGGTACGGGAGGTGGTAGGAGTGGGGGTTGGGGTGGGGATTATTTTTGTAAGCTTGCACGGCGCTATGAGATCGTAGTCTTCGCCCGTTTCCGGAGGATTTATTTTAGTACAAACATGCGGATCGCTCCAAACTTGGAAATAATTAGTAATGTCCGTATCACAAATATATCCAGTCTTGCAAAGATTCACAA
>JBBTTN010000097.1:0-261 GCA_038064235.1 Patescibacteria group bacterium | reverse complement strand
GGGGGGTGGGGGGGGGGTTTGCGGTGGGACAAGTGACACAACAGCCTTACTATCAAAAGCAGTATATCCAAGGCCACCCCTATATATACACCATCCCCAAAAGTTATAAGTCTTTGGAGATGGCAAAGGAATTGTTCTAGAAATTGAAAATGGCTGATACTCCCCACTTACACAAAGCTCGCCAGTGGTCCAATCATAAGTACATGATCCACAAACGCCAACAACGGTAGACTGACAAGTCAAGGTTACTAGAACACTTTC
>JBBTTN010000096.1:0-7462 GCA_038064235.1 Patescibacteria group bacterium | reverse complement strand
GAAAGAGTACTTCTGTTGTCAGCTATACTCTAGCCGGCCTACCGATGATTCTCACCACCGACTTCGATACAACAGTAGGAGTGCCAACCGGCAACAAAACAATTCTTCTTTCCGGTCTGTCGCGACAGAAGGATATGGAAGTCGAGCACAAAGGTCCCTTGGACCCACTAGGCTGGTTCTCCAAAAAAATTACCGAGCGAAGAGAGTGGAAGATATACATTTGTATCACCACTTGCCTCTCGGATGTGGTGGAAACTCCATCCCCCGCAACCTATAAAAAATGAAGAAATAAAACCCAACTGCCCCGAACGCGCCTGTGCGTTCGGGATTCTTTTTTTTGTTTATAAAATCCAAACTTGGGAGTTGAATTTGAGTTTACATCTGGGACGCAAAATGGTAGTTGTTAACACGGATTAGCTCGTTGCTAACTCAATAAAAGTGAGAGACCCTTTTGGAGGAGTTCACAAATGACCGCGACTGAAGCCTTTGAAGAGCTGGCAAAAATTGTTAAGGAAGACAGGCTCAACCCGCGTTGGGGACGCCTGTGGATGAACAGCTTCCAACTCAACCCCATCAAGTTGATTAGAAAAGCACTTCAAACAATCAACACTTTGTGGTGGACTATTCTGACTTTGTGCTTCACCACCATATTATTAACAGCTGTCTCCCTCTATTTAATGCCCCAACCAGCACGAGATGCTTTCTTTCCTTCGGCAATGAAAATGATGTTTACAATCATCATAATATCTCCCATCATCGCCTATCTGGCTAAATTTATAATCAAAACGTGGGCTGGAGAAAAAGTCAAACCATTTGTGGAAGCGTTGAGGGAAGTGACGGGACCAAACTGTGATAGCGGTTGGTTGATTTGTCCTGAAGACGATTTGCCTTATGCTTCACCAGATCTGTTACGAAAATTAGCCAAGGACCTGATTGAAGAAAAAATCAATCAGCTTGTGAACCTTGCCTACACGCCGGACAACGAAGTGGAACGTAAAGAAATGGAAGCGGATTTGGAAGAATTCTACGATGTCTTGGATGATTTCAATCTACTAAGAGACGGTGACGATTGGGAATCTATTCGTTCAACGATTATAGAAAGAACAAAGGAGGCTTTTGATAAGGAAAGGTTAGCTCAGTCTTTGGATGTGTTGGGCAAGGGGAAAGTTGGGGCTAAGCAAGAATTAGCTCAACTAGATGTATTGGGGGAGCAAATTTAAAGTTTGCTTTAGTGCCAACCCGGCGGATCCGTAGGATCCGCCGGTTTTTTGTCGCAATCAAGGTCTCACCTTGGGCATCTTTAAGGTGAGACCTTGATTTCACTTTTTCCGATGAAATTTGGTATGAATGTTTTTAAGCTCACGATCGGTGATGTGGGTGTAAACTTGGGTGGTGGAAATGTTGGCGTGACCGAGCATTATTTGCACGGAACGCAAGTCGGCGCCATTGCGGAGTAAGTCAGTGGCAAAGCTGTGGCGAATCACGTGAGGTGTGACTTTTTTGGTAATGCCCGCTTTAATCGCATAGCGTTTAATTAACCTTTCAATACTCCGCGCGGTTAAACGACCCTTTTTTTGATTGATAAAAAGTGGCTCTTCAGGATCTTGGCGTTTTTCCAAATAATTTTTAATCGCTTCTTTGGCAACGGGGGAGAGAAACACCACGCGCACTTTGCTCCCTTTGCCCCGGATGGAAAAATCGTCGCGTTTGAAATCAATCGTGTCGCGATTTAACGCCGTTAATTCGGATACGCGCAGACCGGTAGAAAAAAGCAATTCCAATAATGCCTTATCGCGTAGCGCCCACAATTCTTGACCTTTGGGAGACGAGAGTAAACGCTCCAGCTCATCCGGTTCAATTAAATCCAACTCCCGCTCGCCGGTTTTGGCTAATTCTAAATCGGAAGAGGAAAGCCCGGTTGTTACGCCACGCTTAGTGAGATATTTTAAAAATGAACGCAGGGCAATTAAATGATAATTTTGCGTATTTTTTTTAAGAGTGCTCTTTTCTGTTTTAATTCGGTTTAACCACAAACGATATTGCCTAATCATCTCATCGTTAAGTAGCGCGGGTTCAGTAATTTTGGCAAATTTTAAGAAACGAATTAAATAACGGTCATAATTCGCCACGGTTTTCAAACTCCGCCCCTTCTCAATCTCCACATATTCCAAAAACTCGTTTTTCAACTGTTTTAAATCCACCACACTATTATACATTTTAAATTAATTTATCCCCATATTTTCTTGCTAATTTACATTATAAGCATATAATGACAAGTATGATTATCAAAAGAAGCATAAAATCACAAGTAGTTGAAACATTGGGTCAGAAAAAGGTCATAATTATTTATGGAGCAAGGCAAGTAGGCAAAACCACTTTAGTTAAAGAAATTATTGCTGAAATCCCAAATAGCGCCTACTTTTCTTGCGATGAGCCCGATGTCCGTGAGGCTTTGACTAATAAAACATCCACCGAGATGCGGGCTTTCATTGGTGGAGCCAGTACGATTGTGTTTGATGAGGCTCAAAGAGTCACAAATATTGGGCTATCACTTAAATTACTTCATGATTCGTTTCCCGATTTGACTATCGTCGCTACCGGATCATCATCTTTTGAGTTGGCAAATAAAATTGTTGAACCACTCACCGGAAGAAACATTTCTTTTACTCTCTACCCAATCTCCTTTAATGAATACGCGACAACAATTGGAGAAAATGAAGCCAGACGCTTACTCAATCACCGAATGATCTATGGTATGTACCCCGCAGTAATAAATAGTCAAAATCCTGAACAAGAAATTAAACTGTTAACCCAAGATTATCTTTTCAAAGATTTGTTGGCGGTTGAAACAGTACGCAAACCAATGTTAATCGAAAAATTAGCAAAATTGCTAGCTTTACAGATGGGACAAGAAGTATCATATCGAGAATTGGCGCAGAAATTAGAGGTGAGTAGCCAAACAATAACCAGTTACATAAAACTCTTGGAACAAGCCTTTATTGTTTTTCGGGTTAGCCCACTTGGTAAAAACCCGCGCAATGAAATCACCCGTTTTGAGAAAATTTATTTTTTTGACCAAGGAATTAGAAACGCTCTCATTGATAACTTTGGGGAAATTGAAACTCGGGTTGATAAGGGTCAGATTTTTGAAGGCTTTTTCATTACAGAAAGATTAAAAGATTACCAAATTACTGATCGTTTCACTAAACAATATTTTTGGCGCACCAAAGACGGAAGCGAGGTAGACCTGATTGAAGAAGCAAAACAAAAATTGACCGCTTATGAATGCAAATTTGGTCAAGATAAAATCAGCACGCGCGCTTGGCAAAACTCCTTCCCCGATGTGCCTGTCAATTTAGTCAACCGCACCAACATTACCGATTATTTAAAAACCAAAGTGAATATCAGATTTGGGTAAAAAGTAGCGGGGCGAAAGATACCGAAGAGGAGATGAATATGTTTGAGGAATAAAATATGAAAAAAGCAATCATAATCGGTTCCAATAAAGGTTATGGAACAGCAATTTCAAAAGCCCTTCATAATAATGGTTTTTATACTATTGGACTTTCTAGGAAAAATACCGAAAGAATTACCAATGAAACCTTACCAATTACTGATGTTTCAAACAATGCTCTATTTTCAAGTGAGTTTAAAACGGTTCTTGAAAAAAATAACGATATTGACACAGTAGTTTTTGTTGCTGGGGATGTGGTGCTTAAACAAGTAGATGATTACACTAAACGTGATTTTAAGTATACCTTGGATGTTAATCTTGGTTATGTGGTTGAAGCAATAAAAAAAATAATAGAAAAAAGTGATATTAAAAATATCGTTACTTTCGGTTCACAATGGTCATATAAAGAGAATGGGGAGATATTAGCTTCTTACTCAGTGGCAAAGCATCTACTAAAAAGATTTACACAATTACTAAATGAAAGAGGAATAAATGCTTTTCATTTCTGTATACCTACCAGTAAGACTGAAAAAGCTTTGAGCATAGGCGATTATTTGAGTGGGACAAAACAAAAGCTTCCATTGGAAGAATCAAAGTGGGCTGAACCTGATGAGGTGGCCCAAATAATTGTTGAGGAATTGTCAAACCCAAACTCTGAAAACCATCTTTATAAATTTGAAAATAAAGAAGGTTCTGCTTGGTCAATGTCAGCACTTGAGGTTGAAATGGATGACATTGATAAAAAAATGCAACGACTTACCCTTGATGATTTTTTTGAAAATGAAAAATTATATGAAATTGCTAAAGATTTGTATGTTGATTTGGTTAAAAAAGAATTACTTGAAAATAAAGAAGAGTCACTTGAGTTTAAGCCAAAAATTGTATAATATAAGCGTAACTTATGGAAATATTTGATACCAAGTCTGACTATAATTCAGATGCATCAGAAACATTAACTCACGACCAAAGATTAAATAGAGTTGAGATTAAATTGAATGAAGAACTTAAAAAGTGTCGAGAGTTGATGGAAAAGGAAAAACGGGAAGGAGTTTCGTCTGATTCGGAAGATTTTAATAAACGAGGTGAACTTTATAAACTTGCATTTGATGTCGCCCCGGAAGCGCGGAGACAAGACATTGAACGCCTTTTTGATTGGATTAAACCGATAAAAGGAGAAAAGGCTATTGATCTCGCCGCTGGAGCTGGAATGTTTTCAATACCTCTGGCAAAAATCACAGAAACTCGTCTTTATGCCGTAGACCCAAGCGCTGTCCAACTAAATAATTTAAACAAAAAGAAGGGCGAACTTGATATTGTTACTATGGTGGGGAGTTTGTCAGAATATTCAACAGTAGAAGCTATGAGTAAAGATGTTGGCAGCATAGATATAATTACAAGCTACGGTGGCATTCACCACATCCTAGATAAAAAAGAAAATGGTATCGTCGTAAACAAACAGCATGAAATGTTTAAGAATGCAGACAAAATGCTTAAAGAGGGCGGTCGGTTTATTGCCGGTGATGTCGGTGGAGGAACGGCTCTCTCTAGACATTTTGAAGGTTCAGTAAAACAGCATTGTCTCACTGGCCACACCGAAAAATGGCTTACAAAGGAAAGGTTGGGGAATGAACTTTTGTTGGGCACGGAACTTACCCTTGTTCGAGCCGAAGATGTAAATATAAAATGGCTTTTTAATTCCGAACGAGAACTCGCTCTTTTTATGAAAGGTCTTCATGCTTATGATATGTCTGATGAGGAAGTATTAGCAGACTTGAAAGCATATCTGGGTTACCAAAAGAATGGCGAGCAATTTGAGCTTAATTGGCCAATGCTATTCTTTCATCTTGAAAAGAAATAAATCCCCCCAACACCGACTTGTCCCGCGAAGTTTCAACGAAGTGGGAGTGTTGCCCACAATACTTTATTTTGGATAAGCCACATTACCACTATCGGTTAAGACGGGGTAGGCCAGAACCCCAGCCCGAGAAGACAGCTCAACCACTTTTTCTACCATTTCTCGATCAGGCATAATTACCACCACCCCCAGTAACTCATTACCACTCAAATCGCCGCCTTTTAAATATCGCCAGTTCGACTGACCATAACTCCTACTATCACTAATTGCGGGCAGATTAAAAACTAAAGCAACATTATACTGATAACTCTCTTTAGCATAAATAGGATTCTTTTCATTTTCATAACGAGCTAATTCATCATAAAGATAGGGTACAGTAGAAAATAGCTTTCTCAAATTATCATCCTCACTAATTAGATCAGGGTTATTTATAAATTCATTGGCCGTTTCGAGCTTATCTCGATTGACCCTGGCCAAACTTTTCCGGCTCTCGGCCAGACTTTCTAAGACTCTCGCTTCTGCATCTTTACCTTTGGCTTTAAGCTCGTTTGAAATCTTTCTGGCCAGAGTATAGGAATCTAAGTTTTCTTGATTTAATTTATCAATCTCGCTAAGTATCCTATCGATCTCTTCGTCCCCAACTGCTCGTTTGAGAATTCCCAAAAAGTGCTCTACCCCTTCCACCTTGCGGTTTAAGTCAGTCACCGCTTTAAAAACATTAGATCTTTGAGGTTGGTTAATTTTTGACTTAAATATGTCTAGGGTAGCCTCTCTCACACTTTTCACTTGATCGGGATTTTTCTTCCGTTCCTCGATTGCCTCTCGGTGTGCCCGCCGTAATTCTTCCAACATGAAGCGATAAGTGCTTAGGCTGTGACGAGAATGGTCCCAATCAGTCGCCCCTATTGCATCTTGCCATGCCCCCTTGGGATGACCATCCGAGAAATCAAGATACTCCTTAAAATTCGGAGCCCACTGGGGATTAGCGTGGCTAAATAAAAGGCACTCACGGCTAGATAGTTTTTTTGACCGTATTATCTCTTCGAGCTCACCAGCATTGGCAAAACGAATACCAAAATCTTTGAAATCTTTGCCCAGCAAAATCGCCAGTTTTTCTTTAGCAATCTCTATACTTTCATTTTTATCCTGTGTTTCGGGTTGTTCCGGTACACTTAGGTGTTGTTGTTCAAATTTTTCTACCATAACCCAAGTATAGCATCCTTAAACAAACGCACGTTAAGCACCAACACCGAGTGTTGCCATTTTTCGGTAACCTATTTATTAACGAACCATGTGACCCCCGAGTTCAATATTGAATTGCAACGCTTAGTATAAGATATTAATCGAAATGAAAAATAAACAAAAGAAAAAATGTTTTAAACATCTGAGTTTGGAGGAGCGAATTCAAATTGAGATCAAGTATAGTCAAGGTAAAGATTTGGGTGAAATTGCCAAACAACTTGGTCAGGGGCGAAATAAAAGCACCGTCTCCAGAGAAATCGCCGGTCGTCCCAGAACGGGCAGAGGAAAATACAAAGCCTACCAAGCCAATTGCCGAGCTTTAGCCAGAGATGGTCAACGTGGGAAAAGACCGCGATTGAAAAACGAGACCATCAGAAAATACACCGCAGAGAAATTAAAAAACGGCTGGACACCAGAACAGGTTGAAATGAGAATGGGAAAAGAATTAGGCAAAGAATATTCAATTTCAGACGAAGCGATTTATCAGTTTGTCTATGCCCAAATAAATCGTGGCGGTAATGGAAAAGTGAAAACTGGGGCTGAAGACTTGAGACCATATCTGGCCAGAAGACACGCGAGAAGACAGAAAAAAGGCTTCCGGATGGCTCAACAGACAGACAGAATCGCTTTACCGTCAATTGATTATCGACCCGAGGCGGTTGAAAAAAGAATCGAGCTGGGACACTTTGAAGGCGACACAATTTTACTTTGCTCATCCCTATTGTTCGCAAGAGCGCGGTTCAAACGAAAATCTTAATGGCTTGATTCGTCGCTACTTTCCCAAGGGCACCGACTTTGCGCAAGTTTCTGATCAAGAAATTAGACGAGTGGAAGGTTTGCTGAATAACCGACCGCGCAAAAGATTTGGCGGTTTGACCCCATGTGAGGTATTATTTATGAAAACTGGCGTT
>JBBTTN010000095.1:0-14835 GCA_038064235.1 Patescibacteria group bacterium | reverse complement strand
GGAGCCCGAGGTGCCTAATTATGGTGGCGAAAACGAGGGACCAATTATGAGGTCGGGTTTAGTCATTGCCATTGAACCGATGGTCAATGAGGGCGGTAGAGACGAGGTGATTTTTTTACCGGACGGCTTCACCGTCAAAACCCGTGACGGCTCGCGTAGCGCCCACTTTGAGCACACCGTCGCCATCACCGAAACTGGCGCGGAAATTCTTACTAGTTTAAATTAATCATTATGAATCCCGTTAGAAAATTGCAAAAGGTCACTATCGGGAATATACTTTATTATCTAAATTTTCTAACGGGATGAAAAAATCAAATCCAAAACATTTTAAAGATGAACGGACTTTAGTGATTATTAAACCGGATGGGATTCAACGGTCGCTAATTGGGGAAGTAATAAAAAGATATGAAAGGATTGGCTTAAAATTAGTGGGTTTAAAAATTATGGTGCCGACGGAAAAGTTGGTGGAAGAGCATTACACGCTTGATCCGGCTTGGCGGAAAGTGACGGGTGAGAAAGTGATCAAGAGTTACAAAGAAAAAGGTTTGGTTCCACCAACTGAAGATCCATTTGAAGCAACAGCCAAGATTTTAGCCAGTTTAAAAAAATATATGACGAGTGGGCCGGTGATTCCGATGGTGTGGCAAGGCGCCCACGCCGTAAAAATTGTCCGCAAAATTACTGGTGGCACGGAACCACTCACTTCCGATGTGGGCACCATTCGGGGAGATTTTATGTTGGACTCGTATCAAATGTCCGATATTGATAACCGCGCCGTGCGCAATGTTATCCACGCCTCCGGCAGCGTCCCCGAAGCTCTCGCAGAAATTAACCATTGGTTCAACCCCGCGGAACTGATTGATTATCATCTCGCCAGCGACCGCATTCTCTACGATGTAAACTTGGACGGGATACTGGAGTAAACCGTGGAAATGTTATATCATAATGGCTATGGGTTTTGAGAATAATTTTAAAAGTGAAGGAGAAAAAATGGTGGTACCACCAGAGGTGCTGAAATTAGCCGAGAAAGCTAGGGAGGAATGGGTCAGAGTTATTCATAATTATATTAATTTAGTAACTCATGATGGGAAAGACCCTTGGGTTAACAGAGAAGCATGTGAGAAATACATTGAGAAAATTAAGAATAAACAGAAATTTAATGAACAGAATCTGTTTTTTCTTGAAGTTATTCTTGGAATGTTGTATACAGCAATTAATAATATCGACATACCAACGGAATCGCCACATCATAGTCAGATACTTAAGCTCATTTTGGATGGGCAAGGTGGGGCATAAAATTTTTTCTAATTTATTCGCACCAATTTCGCAATTCCTATCTGAAAATGGTGAACAATATCTGGAGCCCGGGCGCATTTGCGTACGGGCTTTTTTCTTTATTAAAAACTACTACTTAATAATTCCGCGATCGCGGATTTAGTCAGTAGTTAATTTACCGAAAGTTACCCTCGGATGGTAAGTTATTCACTTGTGTGGTAGTATAAAAAAATAATAAAACCCCTTCAGTATTACAATTTATGATTCATAAAGCGGAAGAAGGCGGTTATTATGCCGAAGCCGTTGGCTACTCTATTTATTCTCAAGGTGAAAGCATTGATGAAACTGTTGCCAATATCCGCGATGCAGTCAAGTGCCACTTTGAGTAAATAAAAAAATATGGATTTAAATAATAAAGAAGTTGTTGTAAATAAAGGAAAGAGTTGGGAAGTGCTTGTCGTTTTTGTTTACCAAATTTTTGGATTTTTTGTGGGTTCGTGGCTAGGTGATTTATTTACTGATATGCAAAGAGGTGAGGGGGTTGGAGGTTATAGTGCTGGTACGGAAATTGTGGGCATTTTATTATTCTCTTTACTTGTTCTTTTCCCGATAGGCTATTTTGGTTCAAAGAAAATCTTGAGTAAATATTTTAGAGGGACTTTAGTCATAATTAACTCTCTTTATCTAGTCTTACTTTTGCTGATGGTGTTGGGTAGATTCTAACCCCCTTAATCCCCCTTACTCTAAGGGGGAAAGAATCCAATTCGAATTTACTTCCCCTTAAGGTAAGGGGACTGAGGGGTTATGACAAAATTTGACCTCAGAATTGAGAGGTTTATAATGTAGGTGAGGTTGCTTGGGGTATTATCTAGATCATAATATTTTTAGGGATCCTCACATAGCAAGTGCTTCGGTACTTGTTTGCGGGAACCCACCTAGATTTTTCTAGGGAAATACTCAAGTAGCCTCATAAAAATCCCTCGCTTATGCGGGGAATTTTTGTTAAAATCTAGTTAACTTTATGACTAAAGCAAAAATCACTTTTTATGGCGGAGCGGGCACGGTAACCGGCGCCAATTTTTTATTTGAAGTAAACGATGGAACAAAAGATTTAAAAATTCTCGTTGATTGCGGAATGTTTCAGGGTTCAAAAATTTCCGATGACCAAAATCGTGACCCTTTTCCCTATCAACCATCCGAGATTGATTATCTATTTGTAACGCACGCGCATTTAGACCACATCGGACGAATTCCTAAATTGGTGCGCGATGGTTTCAAAGGTGTAATTTATTCTACTCCGCCTACCAAAGATATTTCGGCGGTGAGTTTAATTGATAGTTTGGGCGTTTTGGAAAAAGAAGCCAAAAATTCCGGTCAACCGGTTTTTTATGAAGAGGCGGATGTGCTGGCGGCTGGTCGCCTGTGGCAAACTAAAAACTTCCGCGAGCCGTTTATTTTAAGTGGCAATCTCAAGGTGACCTTTCGTGATGCCGGCCACATTTTGGGTTCCAGTATGATTGAAATTACTAACGGATTGAAAACCATTATGTTTACTGGCGACTTGGGTAATTCACCCACGCCACTGTTGCCCGACACGGAAGTGATTAGCAACCTTGATTATTTAATAATGGAATCGGTGTATGGCGACCGCTTGCATGAAAATCGCGGGGCGCGCAAAGACCGTTTAGAAGATGTGATTGAAAACACCATGAAGGCTGGCGGCACTTTAATGGTCCCCGCTTTTTCCATTGAGCGCACCCAAGAAATTATTTATGAAATTGAAACAATGATGGAGGCGGGGCGCATCCCCACGGTGCCGGTGTTTCTTGATTCTCCCTTGGCGATTAAGGTGACGGATATTTATAAAAAATACGAGAGTTATTGGAATCAGCAGGCGATTAAAGAAAACTTTCACCGTGACGGTTTGCTTAACTTTCCTAAATTAAAAAAGACGCTAACCACACCGGAGTCGCGGGCGATTGCCGGAGTGACAGGGCCAAAAATTATTTTAGCTGGTTCAGGGATGTCAAACGGCGGGCGAATTATTCATCATGAAAAGCATTTTTTACCGGATCCAAAAAGTACTTTGTTGATAATGGGTTATCAGTCAGCGGGGAGTTTAGGGCGACAATTGGAAGATGGCGCGCGGTTGGTGCGGATTTTAGGCACGGATGTGCCAGTGTCGGCGAAAGTGGAAATAATTACCGGCTATTCGGCGCATAAAGACTCCAACGGGTTGCTGGAATTTGCCAGCCAGTCGGCGGATACCCTGAAAAAAGTTTTTGTGGTGATGGGCGAACCGAAGTCATCATTTTATTTAGTGCAACGCCTGCGTGATTATTTGGGTCTTGATGCGGTGGCGCCCGAGGCGGGGCAAAGTGTAGTGATTGATTTTTAAATAACTATGAATTACGAAATGTCTATTTTTCTCACCCTCGGCGATATTTTCTGCTGAAAATTCACCTCTCTCGCGTCGGTCACACTCCGAGAGGGTTTTAAAAACAGCATTTCGTAATTTAAGATAATTAAGTTAAAATATAAAAATGGATGAAGTTAAACATCAACACAACAAAGTAAAAATTTCGGTTTCCGGCGCGGCCGAAACGGGTCATTGCGGAGCGCAAGCAATGGAGCGCGCTAAAGAAATTGGTCGGGAGATTTATCGTCAAGGTGGAGTGTTAATCACCGGCGCCACCACTGGCTTTCCCCTTTGGGCAACGATGGGGATTAAAGAAGTCGGTGGCACCTCCATTGGTTTTTCGCCGGCGTCCAATGAAGATGAACATGTTAATCAATATGGTTTGCCGATTGATTATTTGGATGTGATTGTTTACACCGGCTTTGGTTATTCGGGACGCAATTTATTGCTCACGCGTTCCTCCGATGGCGTGATTGTGGGTTGTGGGCGAGTCGGCACAATCAATGAATTTACGGTGGCGTTTGAAGATGGCAAACCAATTGGGGTGCTGGAAGGCGAGTGGGAAACTGATGAGGTGATCAAAGATATTATGCAAAAGGGTCACCGTCAAAATGAGCGCGTAATTTTTGACCGCGACCCGAAAAATTTAGTTAAACGGTTGATTGAAATGATTCGCGATTTAAAAGTTAAAGAGCCAAAATTTTACAAAAATCCGCCAGCCGATAGTGGACGAGTTTATTAAACTTTGACGGCGTTCACAATTTCGGCAAAAACTGTCGGTTGATGTTCGGCGAGGGTGGCAAGAATTTTGCGGTCAAGTTCCACTTTGTGTTTTTTTAACAAACCCATAAAAACGCTGTAGCTTAATCCGAGCGGGCGCACACCAGCGTTAATTTTTATTTGCCACAAGGTACGGAAGTCGCCTTTTTTATCGCGTCGTCCGGTGAAGGCGTGAACGCCGGCGTGCAAGAGCGCGGTGCGTGCCTCGCGTTCTTTAGTGCTTCGGCCAAACCGAAAACCCTTAACTTGTTTTAAGATATTCTTGCGTCTTTTAGCGCCAATGGTACCGCGTTTGACTCTGGGCATGGTTTTAAATTAATGACTTAAATAACGATTATAATCTTTGCTTTTTAAACTAATCACGCGCGGGCGCTTGCCGGCTAATTGCTTACTGCGACTCTCTTTAGCGTTAAAATGATTTTTACCCGAGTGGCGCGCCAATAATTTACCCGAAGGGGTAACGCGAATTCTTTTGCTAAATGATTTATTGGTTTTCATTTTCGTTCAATTATTATTGACAAGCCCTTATTGCTTTTTTTAATACTATCAGAGATTTTATACTCAATGGCGACAAACTTAAGCAATCGCTCCAACCGTTCTTTCAAAAAATTTTGGTCTAAATACTTGGCGCGACCGCGTAAAAACAAATCAATTCTGACGCGATGACCGGCGGTTAAAAATTCGGTGGCTTTGCTCGCTTTGATTTCCAAATCGTGGTCGCCGGTGCCAATCGTCACTTGAATCCCTTTGGTTTCAGTGGTGGTGGTGCGACCGCGCGAGAGCTTTTGCTTTTTGTTGTTTAAGTACTGCCACTTGCCAAAATCCATTAATTTCGCCACCGGCGGTAACGCATTGGGTGAAATTTCAATCAAATCCACGCCGAGCGCCAGCGAACGGGCAAGCGCCTCGGCGAGGGAAATTGTCCCCAAATTTTCGCCAGCTTCGGTGATTACCCGCAATTCTTTGGCGCGAATTTGATTATTAATGCGTGCTTGTGGGGCTTTCAATGCAATTAAGGTTCTGGTCTATCCTAGAGTATTTCAATCCCAAAGTCAATTTACGATTGCTTGACAAGTATAATCACTTATGTTAAGCTAGTAGTGGAAAAGTTAGGTATGTCAAAATCGTGTGATTTTGGCTGAACCTTGAAATTTGTTTGGAGTGTTTGAGATGATGGAAATGGGTTTTAGTCAAGATGTGTCGTGTCTGTTGGCTCTTCAGTGTTCGGTGTGTGGTGCCTATGATGGCCATGAGCCGGACTGTCCCAAGGCTCGATTGGAAGCACTTCTTGAAGAACAGTACATGATACCTTGTCCTAAATGTAATGCTAACAGGGTTGATATTAATAGTCACGACTACTATGAATGTCGTGACTGCCACACTCAATTTTCACGTGCTGCACATCATGGGCAAGAGGGATTGGAGGTTGTCTATCTTGATGACCCGCGAAATGGAGATTTGGTCCCAGCTTCTGTTCTCCCGATTAAAGGGGATGGGAAATTTCATATTGATCAGCTTATTGAGCAAGCGAGAAAGGATGTCCAAATTGCTCGGCGTAAGCAAAGGAGGAGATAGTAGTACGGGTGTAACAACAGCGCACGACCGAAAGGTACGGCGCTGTTTTCTTTTATTTTAAAAAGTAAATGTGCTCACCAGTTTATAATTATATTTTAACTGCATATTTTATTGTACTTAATAATTCCGCGGTCGCGGAATTATTAAGTAGAGGAAGGGATTGTTTAAATTATGACTATGTTATAATTACCACTATGAAAAAAATAATTTCCAAACAAAAAGGTTTTTCGCCGGTGATAAGTTTAATTATTATTGCCGTGTTGGCGGTGGCGATTTACTTGGTCACTACACTGGGGCGAAGTGAAGATGATTTTAATTTCCCAGCGGTACCGGATGGGCTGACGCTTAAAGCCGATGGCACGATTGTGGAGGCCGATGGCACCCAGCGTAAACCCGACGGCACAGTGATTATGCCTGATGGTAAAATAATTACTCAGCCCGATCAGGTAACTGAGATTTCTGCTTCAACCACCAATACTATCACTCAATAAAAAGAGCTCCACCGTGTTTGGTGGAGCGGGTGATTCCGAGGTTTAACCTCGGGGATTTTTAAGATGGTTTTTCTCCAACTTTACTAAAAACATAATTGACAGCGTCGCCAACTGTTTTTAGTTCGCTATCTTTCGCATTTGGGATGGTGAGGTCAAAGGCATCCTCAAATTCCATAACCAACTCGGCTGAATCAAGGGAGTCAGCCCCAAGGGTTTGTTCAAACTCGTCAGTCAGATTGATGTCAGCTGGTTCTTTTATTCCCAACTGCTCGGCAGTAATTCTACGAACCTTTTCCTCAACCTCTTCCCTTGTCCAGATTTTCTTGCCCACTTTAGGCCTCCTTTTGTTTGGGTTATGTTCAGTACCAACCTATATAACTAGCATAAAAATTGCCGGAGAGCAAAAAAAAGTTATCAACAGATTATATTCAATTTTGTTGACCTCATTACCCAAATTTGATAGTATTTTAGGTATTAGAATCCTAATACATAACAAATGATGTACGAAAGAGTTTTGAAAAATACGATTATCAGTGGTTTTAAGAATGGTTTTGCTTCCATAATTTATGGCGCGAGAAGGGTAGGCAAAACGGTTCTTTTGGAACAAATTAAACAATCCTTAAATGAAGAAAAAATTTTATTTTTTAATGGCGATACTCAAGAATCGGTAGATGCTTTAAACAATAGTTCAGAAATAAAATTATCTTCTTTGGTTGAAAATTACAACACTATCTTTATTGATGAAGCTCAAAAAATACCCAATATTACTTTAGCCGTAAAAATTATCCTTGATAAATTTCCCACCAAAAAAATAATTATTACTGGTTCCTCATCGTTACAGTTAATTAGCGGAGCGAAGGAAAATTTAACTGGACGAAATTATTCTTTTAATCTTTACCCTTTAAGCACTTTTGAACTTAGCCAAGATTTACCAAAATATAAAATTTTTGCGCTACTTGACGATCAGTTGGTTTTTGGGGGTTATCCCTTTATTTATTCTTTGGGGATAAAAGAAGAAAAAGAGAAATATCTTTTGCAGATAATTGAAGATTATCTTTTTAAGGACATTTTATTGTTAGAGAAACTTGATCATCCTGAAGCCTTCAAAAAATTGGCTGTTTTACTCGCCTTCCAAATTGGCAATGAGGTTTCCTTGAATGAATTAGCCAATAACCTAAATATTAGCGTAAAAACCGTTTTTCGTTATTTGGATTTATTGGAAAAAAGTTTTGTTATTTTTCATCTGGATGCTTACTCAACTAATTTAAGGAATGAGGTAAATAAAAATAAAAAATATTATTTTTATGATTTAGGCATCAGAAATGGTTTGGTTAAACAATTTCAACAAATTTCCGGTCGGGTTGATGTTGGTCATCTATGGGAGAATTTTCTCATTATTGAAAGAATGAAAAAACTTGAATATGCTGGGAAAATATTTAGGCATTTCTTTTGGCGAAATTATTCTGGGGCAGAGGTTGATTTAATTGAAATTGATGACAGTAATGTGATGTCTGCTTTTGAATTTAAATGGCAAAAAAATAAAGCTAAAACCCCAAAGAATTTTAAAGATAATTACAAAATTGAAACCAAGGTTATCAATCATGAGAATTATCTAGATTTTATATTGTAAAAGTAGACAACCGCGAAGTACCAACTTATATAACTAACATAAAATCGTTTGGAAAAACAGAGTAATAAAATTTATGCAAATCGTGAGGGGATCTCCCGCGACTAAACTTTTACCGCCGTAAAAGTTTGTCTGGGCACCGCCTCGGCTGTTTCGTAAGCTTACAAAACTTGCCTCCGGCGTTCAATCCCCGGACGCAAGCCAAGCAGTTGGCTTGCTCATCTCCACCACTTTTGCTAAACGCAAAAGCACCGCCCATAAGGCGGTGATTTTGTTGCACAAAATTTGGTGGAGATGCCGGGGATCGAACCCGGGTGTGAAGGAGTAACTCTAGACCGTCTACAAGCGTAGACTATTTTATTTTTTTTAAGCTCGCGAGATATTAAATAATCAAAATTCTCACACGCCGATTCTTTTTTATTTCGCCAACTCCCCAAGACTTGGAGTAGCTATCCCGAAGTTTATGACACCTGTGGCAATTTATCGGAAGTCCGTTGCCACAGACGCCAGCTTAGGCTAAAGCGAAAGCTGGAGTTAAAGGATAAGGTGAAGCCACCAAACCCTTTACCTTAGCAGATAAGTTAGCACTTATTTGCGTGCTTATTTTAACGAGTGTAAGCAACTCGGCTTGCAATCTTGGAATTGGCTCGATCGTCGAAGCCAAATCATCCCCCTATTGCGATGCGAATGAAATCCATGCGAATTTGCGAATTTTATTCGTAGCATTCGCATGTTTCTTTATTCGTATCGAGTTTTCAAAGTTCTCCTCATCTCTCTCTCGGTCTCGCGCTTTTTAATGGTTTGACGCTTATCAAAGCGTTTTTTACCGCGCGCTACGGCGACTTCTAACTTAATATGTCGCCCCTTATTATAAACAGAAATGGGAATAATTGTCAAGCCTTTTTTAGATTCAAAATTAGCGAGCACAGTGAGCTCTTTTTTGTTAAGTAAAAGTTTGCGCGTCCGAGTCGGTTCATAATATTCAGGTGTATTTTTAACTTGATACGGCGCGATGGAAGCGCCGATCAAAAACGCCTCGTCACCTCTCACTCCCACATAACTTCCGGCGAGGTTCATTTTACCTGCCTTAATCGCTTTAACTTCAAAACCCAAAAGTTTCAATCCCGCCTCAAACTTTTCCAAGATTTCATAATTAAAACCCGCCTCTTTATTGTAACTCCATTGACTCATAGGGCGATTATAACATGGATACTCACAATTTTATTTAGTCTTCTAATTAATCTTTTACTACTTAGAACTCGCATTTGAGATAAAGCCACAGTGACTGTCAAGGACTCTCCTTGCCAATGGAATCAATTGATTTAATACACGCTTCTTTAATATCTTTACCGATTAATCTGCTAGCTTTTACTCCCTCGATTATTCTTTTCAGTAGTTTATCTGAAATTTTAGGATAATTTTGCCCGTTGGAATTTTCTAAAATCTCAGTTAACTCTTGAATTTCATATTTTCTGACATAATTAGAATTAATACAACTTTCTTTCCACCTAGGCAGAAAATCACACTCACCCTCGGCTACTTCCACATAGGTTTTCATGTTGAGTTGAAAATGTTTAATATGGCGAACAGCATTTTCTTTTTTAGTCGTAAAAGATACCAAATAAATTTCTCGATCCTTTTTCGGATTTTTGTTTATAACAACAAAATAATGATTGGGAATCGTTTTATTACCAGAAAAGTTGTAGACCGCGCCTTGCTCAATACTCATTCGCATAACAATACAATTTTAGGTAGTAAGTGATTCCTCAAATACTTCTCTCGTCATTGCTAATTCCTCATCGGTTTGCGAATATATCTTACTCAAAACTGGGTCGTCGGTTGACTCAAAAAGATCAAGCGGTTTTAATTTAACTACTCTTTTTTCTCCCTTCTTTATGGCAAAGGCGTGCCTTTTCCATTCAGGAAGATTATGGGTTAACTCTACGAGATCAAATTCAGGCATATTCCCAAGAACCGAGATTACTTTATCAATACATTCAAGATCGGTCTCTGACAAGCTTTCCTTGCCAGAATAATTGGATCCGATAATAAATTTACCTTGGCCTCTGGTTAATTTTTTTTCTACATATTCATAAACATTGTGGGGTAAGTTAATGTTTCCCTGAACAATATCTCGGGCTTGTGAACCCAACGTCCCCATTTTCATCGCCACCAATTTATCGTCAGTAATTAACCGACCATATTTACGCAAATGAAGCCTATCAGCCAAATATAGAAGCTTTAAGGCTTTCATATAATTTACCTGCCCGCCTTCTTTTTCCGCAATGTAATTCAGAACCTGAGTGATTTTTTTGTAATCAGGTTTATTTATCATAATCTACATACTAGCAAAATAACCGATGATTATCAAAATCCTAGCCATCTTTAAATTTTTAAGTATAATGACTTAACGATGGCAAAAAAGGTAAAAAAACAAATGGGGCTTTGGGGGCAGTTTGGCGGGCAGTTAATGCTCGCGATTCTGATTATTCTTATTGTCGTGAGCCTATACTCACTGGTTTCTGAGGGTGTTAAAACTGGCCCGGAGGCGATGACTTTTTCCGAATTAACGAAAAGCGTGAGCGCCGGCGAGGTGACCAAAATCACCATTTCAGGTAACGAACTTAAGGTTGAATTAAAATCTGGCAAAGAACAAAAATCAACCAAAGAGAGTGAGTCATCACTTACTGAAGCGTTAGCTAGGTATGGCGTTTCAGAAACGGCGCTTCAAAATTTAAATGTGGCGGTGGAAAATCCCAGTGGCTTTTCTTTTTGGCTTCTTAATTTACTGCCGATTATTATCCCCATCTTTTTTGTCTTATTTATTTTTTGGTCAATTTCCAAACAAGTGCGCGGAGCCAGTATGCAAGCCTTCTCTTTTGGACAATCCAAAGCGCGAATGATTGACCCGAAGGACGCTGGTCAACGGATCACTTTTAAAGATGTGGCTGGGGTACGCGAAGCGAAGGAAGAACTTTTAGAAATTGTGGATTTTTTGAAAAATCCCAAAAAATTTTTAGACATCGGCGCCAAAATTCCCAAAGGCGTTTTGCTAATGGGCGCGCCGGGTACCGGTAAAACTTTATTGGCGCGGGCGGTGGCGGGGGAGGCGGAGGTGCCATTCTTTCATCTTTCAGGTTCGGAATTTGTGGAAATGTTTGTGGGGGTGGGCGCCTCGCGGGTGCGGGATTTATTTAAGATGGCCAAGAAGTCGGCACCGGCGATTATTTTTATTGATGAAATTGACGCGATTGGTCGCCATCGCGGTTCGGGGATGGGTGGTGGCAATGATGAGCGCGAGCAAACCCTAAACCAAATTTTGGTGGAGATGGATGGTTTTGAACCGACGGAAAAACTGATTGTGATGGCAGCGACTAATCGCCCCGATGTGCTTGATTTGGCGCTACTGCGACCGGGGCGGTTTGATCGGCGCGTGATGTTAGACAAACCCGACATTAAATACCGTGAAGAAATTTTGCAAATTTACACGCGCAAGAAACCGCTTGGTGAAGATGTGGTGTTGCGGGTAATTGCGGAACGCACCCCGGGCTTCTCGGGCGCCGACCTTGCCAATGTGATGAACGAGGGTGCGATTTTGGCGGCGCGCGAGAATCGTCAAAAAATCGCTCAGTATGATTTGATCCGCAGTGTTGAAAAAGTGATTTTGGGTCCCGAACGCAAGAGTCATATTTTAAGCGAGAAAGAAAAAAGAATTACCGCCTATCACGAAATTGGTCACGCTCTGATTGCTTCCATTCTTCCGCACTCCGATCCAGTGCACAAAGTTTCAATTATTTCGCGCGGACACGCCGCCGGTTACACTTTGAAATTGCCGTTTGAAGATAAAAAGCTAGAATCAAAAAAAGAATTTTTGGATGATATCGCCGTATCGCTCGGCGGTTACGCGGTGGAACAATTAATTTTTAATGACATTACCACTGGCGCTTCCAATGACATCGCCGTGGCGACGACAATGGCGCGCGATATGGTCACGCGTTATGGCATGAGTGATAAGTTGGGACCGGTGGCTTACGATGTGGGTGCGCAAAAATATTTAAATAATGGCGGGATGATAGCGGAAAAATTATCGTCCGAATCAGTGTCGGCGTTGATTGATGCTGAAGTTTCAGAAATTATGAATTTTGCGCTCACTCGCGCGCGGGAACTTGTTACCACTAATCGCAAGGCTCTTGATAGTATGGCGGAAGAATTAATCAAAGTGGAAACGATTGACCGCGAAGACTTTGAAAAACTTTTAATTTTGAACGGCATTAAACCTAAAGAGAGGGAGAAAACAGCGGTGAAATAAAATCGACCCGGTAGGACTCGAACCTACAACCAGCCGTGTATAAGACGGCGGCTCCACCATTGAGCTACGGGTCGTCGCAATTTTATAACTGTGAATTACGAAATGTCTGTTTTTCTCACCCTCGGCGATATTTTCTGCTGAAAATTCACCTCTCTCGCGTCGACCACGCTCCGAGAGGGTTCCAAAAACAGCATTTCGTAATTCAAGATTACATATTACTCCGTTTTTTTAATTTTTAACAGCTATCTTGTTGGGCCTTGGGGGACGCAAACCACTTGTTGATTTTGGTTACCGCTTAAGATTAAGCCGGACGAGCGAAGGCTAGCGATAGTAGCGGATTCTTGATTAACCGGCGTTTCCACAATCAAATTATTAAATTTGCTGTTTTTTTGCCAATTGCAAGGTTGTTGACGAATGATGGCTCCGGCGTCGGTAATTTTTTCTTGGATTTGTTCCAAAGTTACGCCAGAATTTAGTCGCGCCATCACTTCTTGGGGCACCAGCGCTTTTTGCTCCACTGTATCAAGAATAATCGGTCGACAGATGGCGATGTTTTTTTGGTCGGGAGTGCAAGTAATGCCATTGTTGGCAAAAACGCTCCAACGGCCGGTTTGAATTTCTTTGCCGGTCAAAAGATTTTCCCGATCAACTGCTACCGGACCGCAAAGGCAATCATTGATAGAAGCATATTCTTGATTGTAAACACAAGCGGGTTTGTCTTCAGTGGCGATTACGGTGGTGGCTTGTCTTTGGGCGGATCCGGCTCCCGCTGTCATAATCCGATTTTCTAATTCCAACGCCACGGTTTTAAGATTATTAATCGCCTCGGTTTGATTGGGGTCGTTAATTAAATTGTTTTGCTCCCACGGGTCGGCGGTGAGATCATAAAAGGCTTCATCGCCGGCTTGAATTTCGGGTAGCGTTGTATAACCGGCAAATATTCCCGGGTTGTAAGTTGGTCCAAAAGTTTCTAAATAGTGAATATATTTTTTTTGATTATTTTTAGCAATAATTGCATACAGGGCGTTAGCGTATTCGGCAAAGGGTATTGATGGTGAGTTAAGAAAGCTTTGGCTATACACTCCCTCCGCCAAGGTGTGGCGATAAATGTTTGTTTGCTCCTCAAGCAATGGTTTCATACTCACCCAAGTGCGTGGAAATTCTATTGAAGACGCGGGGGCGGGGATATTGGCGTAATCAAGAATGGTGCGCGGAATATCCACAATGGAAGCGGGGTTGGAAAAAGTTCTGGTCTGTTCAAAGCCATCCGGCACTTTAATAACGATTGGTGTTTTCATTCCTTTTTCAAACATTCCGCCCTTTGAAACATAATCATAGGCGAAGCCGTTGTCGTTCATATAAATAATGATGGTGTTTTTGAGTTGGTCGTTTTGTTTTAATTTATTGATGACTTCACCGAGCCGAGTGTCAAACCAGTAAATTGTGGCGAAGAATTTTTTTTGGTCAATAATAAAATTTGGAACATCAGCGGGCGCAATCCCCGCGGGCACTGCGACATCAGCGTCGGTGAAAGCGTTTTGGAATTGGGTCGGAGCGTCGTGACCCAAGTGCGGTAAACTTGGCGCGTACCAAACAAAGAATGGTTTATTTGAAGTGGTGGCGTAATCAAGAAAATCAAAAAGACTTTGTTGAGTTTCTCTGACAAATGGTCGTCCTAATTCTCCAATATGAGTGAAGCCGTACAATTCTGGTTGGGTGTAACCGTTCTCCCACCACTTACCGCCAATAAAATTGTCATAACCGTAATCTTTTAAGAGACTAATAATTGAACTGCCGGTCAGTAACGAATCGTTAGGAGTGGCAACGTCGCTATAGTTGGAAAAAATATAATTTTCATTGGGGAATTGACCGCTTAAAATGCTTGCCAAAGCCGGGCGACAAAACGACATTGTCGTCCAACCGTTAGTAAACACCGCGCCCTTGTCGGCGATGGCATCAAGGTTGGGAGTTTTAATCGTTGGGTGACCGAGAAAGCCGTGTAGTGCCGGATCACTGTCGTCCGCCATAATTAAGAGAAAATTAGGTTGAGCGCGACAGGCACCGTTGTAGCAAACTCCGGGGCAAGTTGAGGCTTGGGGATTTTTTGAACCATCAAGACAGGCGTATTCGGTGAGAGTTTTGCCGTCGGCATTACATTGGTCGGTATTGCAACCGCTGGCGTCGCAAGTGGTTCCCTTTTTTTCAAAATTGGTGCCTTTATCGGTTTCACTGCAGGAGATTAAACCATCGTCTGCAATAATTCCTTCTTTTTTACCGAGTGACGAGTCGGGAATTGAGAGCAAAATTATTGTTAGAAAAATGATTGAAAGTGAAATATGGAAAACTTTTTCGTAATGAA
>JBBTTN010000094.1:1730-1937 GCA_038064235.1 Patescibacteria group bacterium | reverse complement strand
TTTCTTGACGGTCATTAGCATGCAACCGCACAATCCGCGAGATGCGTTCTTGATTGCCGGTGCGGGTATTTAAAACATAAGTGCCGGCGGAAAGTTTGCCCGAATAAACGCGAAAGAAAGTGAGCGAACCCACAAACGGGTCGGTGGCAGTTTTAAACGCCAGCGCAGTAAAGGGCGCCTCGTCGCTCGGAACAACAATAATTTCCG
>JBBTTN010000094.1:0-1720 GCA_038064235.1 Patescibacteria group bacterium | reverse complement strand
TGTTTTGGTCAATCGCTTTAATCGGCGGGACATCCAGCGGTGAAGGCAAATAATAATAAACCGCATCCAGCAACATTTGCACCCCTTTATTTTTTAACGCCGAACCACACAGCACCGGAAAAAGATGATTGGCGATCACCGCTTTTCGCAAAATCTCACGGAGTTTAGGCACTGAAGTTTCTTTGCCTTCCAAATAATCAGTCATTGCCGTGTCATCATTTTCCACAATTTTTTCTACCAGTTTCGCGCGAGCCTCTTCCACTTGGACTTTAAGTTTTTCCGGAATTTCTTTCGTCCGATTAATAATTTCGCCCTTCTCGCCAGAAAAAGTAATATATTCTCGGGTCAATAAATCCACCACGCCTTTAAAATTTTCTTCATGACCGTCGGGAATTTGTAATTTCACCGCCTTGGGCGATAAACGGTCAAGAATTGATTGGAACGACCGCTCAAACGAGGCGCCCATCCGATCAAGTTTATTGATGAAGCAAACGCGTGGCACTTTATAATCATCAGCGTAACGCCAATTAGTTTCCGATTGTGGTTCCACACCGGCCACACCATCAAACACCACCACCGCGCCATCAAGCACGCGCAAGGAACGCTTCACCTCAATCGTAAAATCAATGTGCCCAGGCGTATCAATAATATTTAACCGGATTTTATTTTCTGGTTTAACATCATCGGTCGGTTGCCAATACGCCGTCGTGGCGGCGGCGGTAATGGTGATTCCACGCTCGCGTTCTTGTTCCATCCAATCCATCACCGTGTCGCCTTCATGCACCTCACCAATTTTATGCGACACGCCAGTGTAAAAAAGAATCCGCTCCGAGACGGTGGTTTTGCCCGCGTCAATATGCGCGATAACTCCAAAATTTCGAACCTTCTCTAACGGATAATCAGCCATAAAAATTAAACCGTTTTCTTTTTGTAAGACTTGGCATAATGAGCAAAAGCGCGATTAGCCTCTGCCATCCGATGAACATTCTCGCGTTTTTTAATTGCCTCGCCTTCATTTTTACTAGCCGTAATAATTTCGTCCGCTAACTTTTTGTGCATCGGTTTGCCTTTTTTTGAATAGGCGGCTTCAATAATCCAACGAAGCGCCAGCACCAAACGGCGCTCCGGTGTGACCTCGTGCGGAATTTGGTAATTAGCGCCACCCACCCGACGACTCTTGAGTTCCATCAATGGTCCCACATTGCGCATCGCCTCGTTAAAAACTTCCAACGGTTCGCTTTTAGTCACTTCTTTAATCTGATTAAAACAATCGTAAACAATTTTCCGCGCCACTTCTTTTTTGCCATCCTCCATTAAATAGTTGGTGAGCTTGGCAACTTTAGCGGAATCATAAACTGAATCCGGTACTAAACGATTAGGGAATTTTACTTTTCTTCGCATAAATTATTTTGATTTGGGTTTTTTGGCACCATAACGCGAGCGACCTTGGCGACGAGTTTCCACCGCGCCGGCATCAAGCACGCCCCGCACAATATGATACCGCACCCCGGGCAAATCTTTAACCCGACCGCCCCGAATAATCACCACCGAGTGCTCTTGTAAATTGTGGCCAATGCCGGGAATGTAGGCGGTGACTTCCATGCCATTAGTCAGGCGCACACGCGCAATTTTCCGAACCGCCGAGTTAGGCTTTTTCGGTGTGGTGGTTTTAACTTGAATACACACCCCGCGCTTAAACGCTGATGGATAATAAATTGGA
>JBBTTN010000093.1:0-8102 GCA_038064235.1 Patescibacteria group bacterium | reverse complement strand
ATTGTTTTCGATTTTCTCACCATTATTGAAGGGGGGATTACGGTTAAAGAATTCATTGACTCATTAAAAATTATTGGATTATTGTATGTAGGATCCATTTGCCTTATTTTAATAATTACATATTTTGGACGAGGTCAAAAATTAATTTTGAGCGAATCATGGGTTAATTTTGGTAAGAGGTACATTGGGCCGTTTGAGGGGGAATTTGATAATAGTTTTACTAAACATATTTATCATGAGCAAGATTTAATTTTAAGTTGGGACCAGATTTTGGAATTTAAAATTACGAAATCATATCATACAGAAAAAATTGAAAGAGGAGAAATATCAGCTACGGATAAAATTGTAGAGTCTATGGGTCAGAGACATGACAGTATTTATGAGGCTTGTTTTATTGTGATGAAAACAATGGGTGATGAAAATTATGCCATGCAAACTAGCAACTTACTTGGTGCAAGATTCGTGGTTTTACTAAGGGAGCTCAATCATAGTGAATTACTCAAAGAATTACCATATTAATTTGTACTAAAATTAAATAGTGATTGGTTCAGAATTAAACTTAGCTGTAAAAATCTTTATTCCAAATAAATGCTATCGCTAACATTTGGTATAATTATTTATCTGCATAATTTAAATTATGAATTTATAATTTGAAATGTAATTTTAGTTCGGCTTCGTTGGTGGGGTTAATTAGTTCGGCGTATCTTACATGGGGGCGTAAATCAAAAAACTCAACCACAAAATCAATTTGGTCACGGCACTCAAACGGATAAACAAAAACCGATTTTTGCCATTCGTAAAAGCCTAATTCATTCAATTTGTAACGGAAGGCGTCGCGACCCTTCTTTAATTTTTCTGGAATATCGTAAATCACTACTTGCCACTTGCCATTCCACAAATTTGATTTAGGAAGAACAAGTTTATCAAAGTCAAACTTGAGAACCCGCTTTCGTCCACTCTCACTTAAGACGATATTTATTTCGCCATTATTTAATTCTTGATACTCAATCAAACGATTGTTATAAAATTCATGCAGGGAACGATATAAATATTGCCGATTTATTTTCTTCCATTCTTTTTTTACTTGTTTGATTATTCGCAACTGATTTCCTAGGGTTGTTTTTTGAAGTGTCAAACTTACTCCAGCATTTAATAGCAAAAGGATTTTTTGTTTAGTTGGACTATAAACTTGCATAAAATTATTATACCAAATAAATGCTATCGCTGGTACTTGGGATAAAGATTTTGGGGGGATATTTCAGATATTTTATTTTTATATTATTTATTTTAAGTTTATGTTAAAATTAAATCGTGAATGATCCAAAATTAAATCCAAGAGTTTATGAGTTGGGGGTGGAGCAGGTGCCGATCCGGAAAGGGTTTGGTGAAGGTTTGGTGACGGCGGGAGAGAGGAATGACAAGGTGGTGGGTTTGTGCGCTGACCTGACAGAATCAACGCAGATGCTCGCGTTTAAAAATAAATTTCCGAATCGTTTTGTGGAGATCGGAGTGGCCGAGCAAAATTTGGCGGCGGTGGCTTCGGGTTTGGCGGCGATGGGGAAAATTCCGTTTATTACTTCTTACGCGATGTTTAGCCCAGGGCGCAATTGGGAGCAGATTAGGACGACGATTTGTTATAATGACCGACCGGTAAAAATTATCGGTTCGCACGCTGGGGTGTCGGTGGGTCCCGATGGTGGTACGCATCAAGCGATTGAGGATATCGCTATCACGCGCGTGATTCCACGGATGCAGGTGATTGTGCCGTGTGATGCGATTGAAGCAAAAAAAGCGACAATGGCGATTGCGGAAACTTCGTCGCCGACTTATTTACGGCTGGCGCGGGAGAAAACACCGGTGGTGACGACCGAAGAATCACCGTTTAAAATTGGTCAAGGAAATATTTTGGTGGATTATAAAAAACCGGCCGTCGCCATCTTTGCTTGCGGGCCAATGGTTTACAACGCGCTGATCGCAGTCAAAAAATTATTGAAGGAGGGAATTGAAGTGTCGGTCATAAATTTACACACGATTAAACCGCTGGATAAAACTTTAATTGAATTAATGGCGAAAAAAGCCGGTGCGATTTTAACTGTGGAAGAGCATCAAAAGCATGGTGGGATGGGTAGCGCCGTGGCGGAATGGGTGGTAGAACGCGCACCAGTGCCCATGACCCTAATGGGCGTGAATGACCAATTCGGCCAATCCGGCACGCCACTTGAACTCATTGAACACTACGGTTTAGGAATTGACGCGATTGTAGAAAAAACTAAAAAGTTAATTAGTAAAAAATAAATAAAAAAATACCCCGCATGAGTATCCATACTCGCGGGGTGTTGCTATTTTATCTCGGCAAGGCTTGGGAGGTAGTGTACGGCTTTGGGGTTATCAATTTGCCGGGCAATCTGTTTGGCTAATTGATTAAACAAAAAGGTATCATCAAGATCTCCCTCAACAATTAGAAGGTCTGCTAAAAATTTACTTTTGTACCCATTGTTGGAGCGATCAAAGTCGAAACTGGTTAGGTCAAAGGTGACAACATGAGCCACACAATCCCAATTATCCCAAGTAAAAAATCCGTCAATGCCTCTATTGTAGTCAATTTCTGTACCCACAGAGCAGAAGATGCATAGTCTACCACCCCTCTTTTGGATTTTGCTTTCTACCTCAAGCATAGTCCTGTCAGACATCGTGTTTGGTGCAGGATGAAGTGGGCGCAAACCAAAAGGGTTGTTTACAACACACCATTCTAAACCCCTGTGGATATTTGTGGAGTACGGATTCTTCCCTCTTTGAATTTCCTTTAATCCAAAAAATCGAAGCTCAAATCGTTCGCCGTTGGTGCTATCTTTAACGCCCGTTACTTTCTTTGGTGCTAAAAGCATTTATCACCTTACTTTCCTTTCAAAATGACAACAAAAATAGTATGTACACGCTTTGTAAAATCTAGCACACTTTGAGGTCTAATCAAGTTTCTGGGGTTTATAATCCTCTGGCGCAGTGGCTAATAGTTTTTCTAATTCGGCGCGTGATAACAAACCGGCTTGGGCGCCGACTTGTTGGACCACTGACATGGAGTTGATAGGACCGCAAGCTAAAGCCGTTAAGACTGACTCGCCCAAAGCAAGTGTGGCGGTGAAAGTGGCGGAAAAAGCGTCGCCGGCGCCGGTGCGTTCAAGAGGCGATTTAGGGTCGGGGTAAGTGGGGCCGAACCACGTCTCATTACCGTCATAAACATAAGCGCCTTTTGGTCCATCGGTGATCACGACGAGTTTGGGTCCTAGTTGTTTTATTCCCTCCAATAATTTTTTGATTTCGAACTTCTCACTACCAATTTCTAACTTCAGTATCTTTTCCGCTTCTTCAACATTGCAAAAGAAAACTTCCGTGCGTTGATAAAGTCGCGCCAATTTTTCCGTGCCGGCTTTGATCTGAAAAGTGCCGGGCTGAAAAGCGACTTTAATTTCCGGATGGCTTTCCAGATATTCAATAATTTTTTCGTGATATTCAGGGAAAGCGAATTCACCAAGTGAACTTAAATAAAGCCATTGGGGATTGCCCTGCCTACCGGCAGACAGGGCGAAGTCGGGGAGAACATACGGATATTTTTCATGTTTGATTAAAATGGTGCGGTCGTCTTGATACCACAGCACATAATGATAATTAGTTTTAGCGCCCTCGTGCTTGGTTACAAAATCCGTGGCAACTTTCTCGCTTTCCAGTTTAGCAATGGCTTCGGCACCGTGATAATCGGCGCCTAAATTAGTAACCAACGCAGTTTTGAGTCCTAAACGCGCCGCGGCTACGGCGGCGTTTGGTGAGTTGCCCACGGCTGGCAACACGGTCACGCTCTCATAAGGCACCTTATCGGCGAAGTTTAAGCAAATTTGGCAAGTGTCTTTTTTAATATCACAATGCACCTCGGCTTCTTTAAGTTTAATAAACGCGTCGGTGACAATGTCACCAATGGCAATGAAGTCAAATTCTTGATTTTGCATGGGGAAAGTATAACACAAAAAAATAGCCACCTGTTTGGGGTGGCTGTAGTCATTGTCTTTATCCATGTTCTTTCAAAACTTGACTTCGCGATAATGCGTTGCTGGCAACGCAATCAAGCGCATGAATAAAATGTTCCCTTTCGTCGCCGTCAATTTTTTCTGGCTGGTTCTTTATTTTCCGTAAAAAATCAATTAGGTTTGATAGATAGACGGGTGGGGAGCAGTTACCGAGGCACTCTCTCAGGAGTGCTACTTGCTTTTTTTCTGGGAATGGTCGAAGATCTTTATAAATCGCTTTATGAGGTTGTCTTCTCCACTACCCCTACAGCATTTTACCATTTTGTTTTCTCCGGTTTCTGAAAAATTCTCATCTTGCACTCAATGTGCTGACTATTTCAAACATACCATATAAGTAACATTTTTCCTAGACATTTACAATGCCACTTAATTATGGTAGTTATATATGCGGGTGTGCTCCATGCCCCACACCGGACCGATGTCCGGAATGTGGAACAGAAATTCCAAGGAAAGAGTAAGCGATGTTCGGAAAGTTGATCGATTGGTTTCTTGATTTGGCTTTGTTGAGTTTTTTTCCGCCACTTGATTAAATCGGAAGGATATCGGAAGGACAGTCCTTCCGACCGAATTCAAATCCCGTTGTGGTTCGTCGCGCGGGATTTTTCTACCAACTAAATGCTATCGCGGATACTTGGAATAAAAATTAATTGGCGATAAAATATTTAACAATTTTTGTTATTCCCCACCCTAATAAATAAATTACGGTCATGTTAAATAACCCCCCAATTATGTAAACAGCATATTTTAAAATGGTATTATTAAAAATTTCTGAAAAGTAACTAAACGGAAATGAGATCAGATATATCCCAAGCTCATCAAACCACCCAGATCTGTGTATTATTGAATCTCTAAGTAAAAATAAGAATACAAAGAAATACCCACTTGATAAAATGATTCCTAGAATCATACTTATATTATATACTAGAAAGTGTGAGTAGATCTAGAATTAGTTTAATTATTGGTTTTACGGTTGTTTTAGTTATTATTTACTTAAGCTACATAAATTCAAAAATGGACAACTTTAGTGATATTCGCACTTATCTAAACAATCAATTCAATTTTAGTTTTAATTATCCTTCAAATTTATTTGTGGCGGAGAATCCTGAAATTTTAACTACTCCCAATGACGTGAGTTTATTCCGTTTAGGTTTGTCAGCGGAAAAGGAAAGTAATCTAATCGCTGATTATAAGGCCACCTTAATTATTAAGAATTTAGCTTCAGCTATTATTCCAGCTAAAGATAATGATGACGATCTGGTTTATATAATCCAAAATGAATATGTTTACATTTTCTCTCGTCTTGGTTTAGAGGTGGAAAAATTTCGGGAAATAATTAAATCATTTACTTATTTTGAAAGGAAACTGAAACCCGAGCAATTTTATAGCAATCCTATAATCGAAAAGATTTGCCGAGAAATGGGCCCACTTCCAAACAAATCAGAAAATCGTTTGGGTTGGCACGCCAGAATTGTTTATACTCTAAAAAATAGTAAGGGCGAAATCGGCGCTTACTTTTATGAAAATGCTACTGGTGCACCGGCCTCTCCGATCATTTATCTTTCTCCTGCGGGTAAATTTCTTGCCTCTTTCCGTACTTTAAATACTGAAAAAGTTAGAAACGAATATAATTTAATTATTGAAAAGTTAAGAAAAGATTTTCCGATTGAAGATGGTGAGCGCTGTGCCGCGCCTAATCGGATGATGTGAGTTAAAAATTAAAATGAAGAATAAAAATAAAATAATCTTAGCTTTTCTTGCCATTTTTCTTTTAGTTGGTTGGTGGGGTTGGAATAATGTGGAGAGAGGGTTTGTGGTAGTAGACGATATTGAAACCGATCAAATGGTTAACGCGACCATTTATTTTCGGGATTTGCTTGTGGGTGGTGTAACAAATAAAGTTGGTTATTTACCAGAAGGGAGCATTGATGCTTATTATTTGCTTGAAACATTTTCCGGTTTACAGTCAAGTGATTTTAATTCTGTTGAAGGGATTGATGGGCAGTACCAAGTGGTTAATCAAGAACTTAAATTTATTAATAATGGCGGTGGGGCGGGAATGGTGGAATCGCAGATTACCGATGCCGGTTATCAAACCTTACTTTCTAATTTAGCCCAAAGATTAGGCGTGGAAATTTTTAATCAGGTGGGCGTAGCGACGGTCAACATTTTTTCTCTTGTTGGAAAGATAGATACCAAAAGAAGTTGGAGCGCAAAAATTGGTCAAACTACAGCGGGTTTCAGCGCTGTTGTAACCCCGCTAGAAGTTTTGGAAGATAGCCGTTGCCCGCAAAATGTTAATTGTATCCAAGCCGGCACAGTGCGACTTCGGGCTAAGTTGTCAAGTGATTTAGTAAGTGAAAGCGAAGATTTAGAAGAAATTTTTACGCTTAATAAACCAATCCAAATTGAAGGAGAAAGGATTGATAATGAGGCCGACACCGTGACTTTGGTTAAAGTGGAGCCATCGCCTAAAGCTGGCGTATCAATCACTCCTACCGATTACATTTTTTATTTTGAAGAAGAAAGAAAATAACCTCTCAACAAAAAAGTACGATCGTACCAAGTTGTTGAGAGGTTATTGGATGATTGCTACGAGGTGGTTTTTTGTATTTGGCGCGGTTGTGATATTATATTAATTATGAAATTTGAATCAGTTGTGTTAAATCAAGAAGGACAAAAGTTGCCAGAACAACTCGTTCTTGAGCAAGAGAGTCGTTTAAATACAGAAATTGAAGCTTCGCCTGCGTTAGTGAGAAAAATGGCGCCAGGTTGGGGAAAGTTTATCACCGTTTCTATTTTAAGTTTGGTCGCTTCTGGCTGTGAACGCGAAACTAATTCTAGTGCTAAAGGTAAAGAGTCGCCACGAAATGGAAATAATACATCAGTCAATTGGGACGAAGTGCCATATCAAAAAGAAGAAATAATTCATAAAAATTTTTCGGAGATTAAAGAATGGTTAGATTTTTCTGTGGAGGAACGCGGTGGTAATTATGAAGTAAATGTAGATGGACCAACCTACATTTTAACTGCCGATGATATGAATAAACTTTACAAATTTAATCAGGAACAAAAGCAAATATTTACTCAACGGGAGAACCTTAATGATAAATTTATGCAAGATAAATTGGAAGAATTGAAGGGGAGAAAACCTACGCCACACAAACTCATTGAGGGTTCAATACCAGATAAGGGTCTGGCTGAACATCATGAAAAAATTTATAAAACGAATTTAGTTAAATGGGAGGCGGAAGTAAAAGCGTTGGAAGAAAATAAACCAGGACCAAAAATTACATTTAAAATGATTATGGAAGATGAGATTAAAAGGCTGGGTGATAGGCAATAAAGTTTTATGACCACCGATAACAGTAAACAAACAATTAGTAAATGGTTAGGTTTGAGCCATGAGTTAGATGATAATTTTGGCGAGCAGTTAATTAAGAACGCTTGCTCGCAAGCCCTACTTGATGTGGCACAAGTTATCCCCGAGAATGATTTAATAGAATTAAACCAATTATTAACTGCAAGAAAAGAAGCCGAGGCACTAAAATTTTTACAAACAAAAATTCCCAATTTTGAGGAATTAGTCCTACGGTCGGGGATGAAAGTTTTGGGCGAAATAAAGCAGGGCCTAGTATAATAATCAATACTATGAAATCATTGCGAGAATGTGTGATGGAGGCGAAAACGGCGGGCAAGGCCGTGGGGCATTTTAATATTTCTAATTTGGAAGGTTTGTGGGCGATTGCTCGCGCTGCGCGGGAACTTAAGGTGCCGGTGATTATTGGCGTGTCGGAAGGCGAGCGCGACTTTTTTGGTGTGAAGCAGATCGCGGCAGTCGTGAAGAGTCTTCGTGCCGCTGGTGCGCCGATCTTTTTGAATGCCGACCACACCTATTCCTTTGAGCGCGTGAAGGAGGCGATCGATGCTGGGTACGACGCGGTTATTTTCGATGGCACCGAGCTGCCGTTCGAGGAAAATGTTCGAGTGACAAAGCAATGTGCGGCATACGCGAAGCAGAAGAATGCA
>JBBTTN010000092.1:2078-14222 GCA_038064235.1 Patescibacteria group bacterium | reverse complement strand
CCGCCACACCGGCCAGCGGTTCCGTTTTCAGTAGTTGGAAACAGGGCTCAACGGTTATTTCCACCTCTAATCCAACAAACATCACGATGAATTCAAACAAGATTATCACGGCGACTTTCAATATTTTTATCGGACCTTTGCCTTTACCGCCACCAATTTCTCCGCCGCCAGTTAATCCGCCACCTAATAATCCAGTTTTTTCGTTGACGACAGTTGTTCCGGGCGGTAATGGCACTATTAGCAAAAGCCCAGATAAAACCAGTTATAGTTTTGGTGAGACGGTGCTTCTTTTCCCTTACCCCGCCAATAATAATTATTCCTTTACTGGTTGGGGTGGTGATTTATCCGGTCCAATTAATCCAAAATCTATTACGATGGATGGCAACAAAACGGTGACGGCGACCTTTACTTTAATTCCTCCTACTATTTACCGATTAAATGTGGTTAAGATCGGTTCGGCCGCTAATCTTGGAATTATTCAATCGTCACCGCTCGGAATTAATTGTGGCGCGGATTGTGTTGAATATTATAACGCGCAAACTGGCGCGGTAACTCTCACTCGTAACGCTCCTTTGGGTGCCTCGTTCGCTGGTTGGGTTGGTTGTACAAATATTATCGGTAATGATTGCGTCGTGATAATGAATGGAAATAGAACCGTAACAGCGACCTTTAATACTGCAATCGCACCTCCACCCGCTCCCGTGATTGATCTGGTGGTTACCGCGCCGACTACTTTCACCATTTCTCCAACTACCGTGGCGCGTGGTGGCACCGTCACCTTCCCCAGTTTTACTGTTAAAAATCAAGGTGCCAACGCTTCCGGTTCCTTCTCCATCGGTTTCTATTTAGCCACTAACGGCGCCGCGATTGACCCTTCCGACACTTTACTTGGTAGTAGTTTAGCGGGCATTGCCAGCATTGCCCCTGGCGCCAGTCGCACTTTCAGCTCATACACACGCACAATCCCCACCACCGTCTCGCCCGGCACTTACACCATCGGAATTATGGTTGACAACTTAACCGCCATCACCGAATCTAGCGAAGCGAACAACAACGACACCAAGACAACCATCACGGTGAGATAGAATGTGGTAAATTTGACTTTTATTAGTGACAGAGTATATTAGATACATACACGCCCCAGCTAACCGCAAGGTCCGCTGGGGTTTTGTGTTCTTTACTGCTAAAATAAATCCATGGATACAATTCTACTCATTGACGGAGAAAATCTAAAAGGGAAAATCAAAACTGTTTTTTATGAACAGGGAAAGGAAAAGCCAATTTGGCATGAGTATAATTTTAAAGGTTTATTTGATAAAGTTCTTGATGGTAAAGTAATAAATCGCCAAGTTTTTTATTTTGCTCGCATTAAAGAGCACGAAGATAGCAAGAAAAAATCAAAAGAACTCATTGAAGAACAGCGACTTCTCAAAACCCACCTTGAGTCTCAAAGTTTTGAAGTTATTTTAAGTGGCCGTGTTCGCGGACAAATGGAGACTGGGCGAGACGGTAAACAGGTACTTATTTTTAAAGAAAAAGGAGTTGATGTAAAAATAGCGGTAGATATGGTTAGTTTTGCCTGTGATAAAAAAGTAAAAGAAATAATCCTCGCTAGCTCCGATTCTGATTTGCAACCGGCAATTAAAGAAGTGCGCGACCGGAAAGTAAACTGCGTTTATCTTGGTTTTGAAGCTCAGTCGAACAAAGGACTTTCTTACACAACCAACAGAACAATTTTAATCCGAAACTCGGAACTTTTTGAGTTTGAAAAAGTGAGATTAATGTTATAAATTTTGGCTGGGTGTATAATAATATCTAATAAAAATGAAACCCTTCTATTTATTTCTCCCCCTCGCGCTCATTTCTTTTTTTATCGGTAATCAAATCGGCGGAGTGATGATTTTTTCAGCCGAGTTTACTGCTGCCGTGGGGCAATCAAATGCACTTAATAATCAAATTTTAATTGGGCAAGCAAATTTTGAAATTGAATATAAAATCCCTAGTTATTTTCCGGAGTATTTAAAACATCCACAAAAGATTTTTTCTGGTCGGGAGATAAAAATTATCAAGAAAAATGTTGGGGCACTAAAAGAAAATGAACTTTCCAGTGTCCAACTATCAAAGCGAGATAAAAACACCAAACTTCTTGTTTCAAGTAAAAAACTGGAAATTAAATTAGCAAAAAATAAAGAACCTTTTATTACTTTGCCACTAGACACAGCGACGGGTTATTACACTCTTGATTTTCAAAGTGATGGTAATCAATATCTATTACCGATTGAAATAAATGGTTTAACCCAAGCTGAAATAAATCAGTCTACCACTAATCAATCTGTTTCTTCACAGGATAATTCTATTTTATCAATCAAACGACTTAATTGTGGATATTGTTATTGGGAATCTGTTATTGGAATCAATCCCAATGATGAAAATTGGGGATATTTAATTGGTTCTGACGGTAAGTTGGTCCAAACAAATGATGCTTGGTTAACGAATCAAATGTTTGACATCAATCAATTAACAAACCCATCTGTCAAAAAATATACAGGAGATCCTAAATTTTCGTTTACAAGTGATGATAAATTAGTGATCTCATCTTTATTTATTGAGCCGAGACCGGGTGGAACAGGGCAGTATTTAATAACTGGAGGAGTATATAGCGACAGTGCTCCAAGAAATTTGCCACCACAATTAACACAAGTTATTTTGCAAGATGTTCCTACTAATCTTGGGCCAGATGATTGGTTATTTGTTGATTATGAAAAGATGGCAATTGATCAAGATAGTTCCTCTCCTCATTTTAATAATACTTATTTTTTTACACATTTTTTATGGTTTGATGATCCAGATATTTATGGAAATCATTATGCGCCCGGTGTATTTATTATTAGGGATAGTGTGATCACAAAAAAGAGGCTAGGTTATCTAAATGAATTTGTCCCGCAATCAGCACTGGTAGGTAATGGTGGTATAGTTTATGTGGGAGAGGAGGGTGGAACTAATATTTTTGATGGTGGGCCTGTTACTGTTTCTTATTCTTTGGATGGAGGTCAAAGTTATACAAAATCAATAATTTCACCAGAGATACCAGAACTACAAAGAAATTATTGCGGTGAAGCTAAAACATCCAATCTAAACAACCGGGCTTGGAATATTTATGCTGGGCCAGAACTAGCTGTTGATAAACAAGGAAGACTATACGCAGTATGGTCTAGAGAAAAAGAATGTATTGATGATATAAATTTTGAAGTCCCTCGGTATGGTAAAGATTTTGATGTTTTTGTTAGTTACTCTGATGACCATGCTGTGACTTGGAGTCAACCAGTAAAAGTTAATGATGATAATTCTGGTGGGGATCAAGGGTTTGCCAATATTAAGGTTGATGATAATGGAGTTGTATATGTTGCCTTTTTAGATCATCGAGCAAACCAAGATCAAGCACAGTATGATGTTTATTTAGCTAAATCTACTGACCGAGGTTTAAGTTTTTCAACTAACATCAAAATAAATGATATAAGTATCCCAAATGTATTTGGCTGGAGAGATCCAGGAGATTATTTAGATATGTTGGCGGTCGGTCAAACTAAAATATTTATTAGTCATCCTTGTGTAAATTTAAATTATCCTCAAGATGGCCGGTCTTCTGATGCTTGTGTAACAATAATAAATAAATTATCTAATTCTTTACCTACCCTCACCCCCACCTCTCCCACCGCCACCGCTAACTGGCTCGTTGGTTCCATGCAAATCGTCACTTGGGCTAGCGCCAATGTTCCAGCTACCAATCAAATTAACCTTCAATTAAAAAGTAGCAACGCGCCAACTAATTCCGTAAATATCTCGTTGCATAAGGGGCCAAATGATGGCTCGCAAATTGTTACGGTGCCAGTGGTGCCATCAGGAAATTATTTTGTGGAATTATCAACTGGCCCTGTTAATGGTGTAGCGGTGCCGGTGGCAACGAGTAGTGTGTTTACTATCACCGCGCCACCGCCACCCACTAACCCCACTATCAAGGTGATTGTGCCCACTAATGGGGTGAGATGGATGACCACCGCCACCTTGGTTTACAATAAAACGGTAACATGGAGTACCACCAATATCCCCAGTGACACACCAATCCAAATGAGACTTTTTACTGAAGTTGGCATGGAGATTCCCGAGAACCAAAGCAAGTTAAGACTCAATCAAGGAATAAATGACGGTTTTCGAAAAATTAACATTTCTAGCGCCGTGCCACCCGGCAGATATTATCTGGAGTTAGACACGGCGGATGTTAATGGTGTGAATGTGACACCAGCCCGCAGTGGCGTTTTCACTTTATATTCCTCGCTGTAATTCTAACCCCCTTAATCCCCCTTACCTTAAGGGGGAGAGAATTTTGATCCCTCCCTTAATGTAAGGGAGGGTAGGGTGGGTTATTTTTTTTAGTTGACGAGATAAGGCATTTTTGCTAGCATTTGGGTTCTCACTTTATGACGCGATCACTTAAAAAGGGTCCTTTCGTTGACCCTCGTTTGGTAAAAAAAATTGTTGGTAAAAAACCCGCGGAAACTGGGGTGATTAAAACCTGGTCGCGCGCCTGCCAAATCAGTCCGGAAATGGTTGGGTTTACTTTTGGTGTTCATAATGGTCGCGAGCATTTGCCGGTGTTGGTTTCTGAAGAGATGGTTGGGCATCGTTTGGGCGAGTTCTCACTGACGCGCAAGTTTTTGCGTCACGGCGGTAAGATGCAAAAAGAGTTAGAGCAAAAGAAAAAAGACGCGGAAATTGCCGCCGCCAAAACCGCCAAGGAAACCACGGCGCCAACCGCGAGTACGCCTGCCAAAAAATAGAATAAATTATGAAAGCCTTACTCACTAATTATCATCAAACTCCGCGCAAGGTTCGCCTCGTGGCTAATTTATTAAAGGGTCGTAAGATTGACGAAGCTTTAACCGTGCTTAAATTTATGCCCAAGCGGGCGAGTGTGCCAGTCATTAAACTTTTAAATTCCGCCATTGCCAACGCTTTAAACGGCAGTCAAGTTGACCGGGCTAAACTTTTTGTGAAAAATATTACTATAAACAAAGGACTGGTTTTTAAACGCTCGCGACCGGCGGCGCGCGGTAGCGCTCACCCGATCAATAAACGCACTAGTCATGTGTTGGTGGAGTTAGGTGAGAAAAAATAAATTATGACCCACAGTGTTCACCCATACGCGCATCGTTTAGGCATCATCCGCGACTGGCAAAGTCGGTGGTTTGGTCGCCCGGGCAAGTATCAAGAAATGCTTCGGGCGGATGTGCTACTCCGAGAATTTTTAGAAAAAAAGTTGCGCGGTTTTTATGTTAACTCCATTGAAGTGGAACGAGGCGCCAACTCTTTGCGGATAATTATTAAAACGGCGCGCCCGGGGATGGTGATTGGTCGGAGTGGTGAAGGGTCAATTAAATTAAAAGCCGATATTTTTAAATTTTTTGCGCGGATTAAAGCCGAGGTACCCAAGGAGTTTAAATTGGATATTGAGGAAGTTAAAAATCCCGAGGCCTCGGCGGCCATCGCGGCGCAATCGGTGATTGAAGGTTTGGAAAAACGAATGCCGTTTAAACGCGTACTCAAACAGGCGGTGGAAAAGATTATGGCGAATCGCAATGTGCAAGGCGCGCGGATTGATGTGGCCGGGCGTTTGGGTGGTGCCGATATCGCGCGGAGTGAAAGCCTCAAGCGCGGTCGTTTGCCCTTGCAAACCTTGCGCGCTGATATTGATTTCGCCCGCGATGAGGCCCATCTCTCTTACGGGGTGATTGGGATTAAAGTGTGGATTTACAAAGGGCTGATTTTCAAACAAGACAAATAAACGACTATGTTGTTACCGAAAAAAGTTAAATATCGCAAGCATCACACGATGCGTCGCAATCCCTCAAAGAGTAAATTTGAAACTCGCGGTTTAGCGGTGTCGTTTGGTTCTTATGGGCTGAAAGCAGAAACGGCCGGTCGAGTGCGCGCCACCCAAATTGAATCCGCTCGCAAAGTGATTACCCGCCACATTAAAAAAGGCGGTAAAATGTGGATTCGGATTTTCCCCGACAAACCGTTTACCGCCAAGCCGGCGGAGGTGGGAATGGGTAAAGGCAAAGGCGATCCGCAAGGTTATGAATTTCAGGTTTGGCCCGGACGCGTGTTGTTTGAAGTGGATGGTTTAGACAGCGCTACTTCGCGCGCGGTGTTGATTGAGGCGGGGTCAAAGTTACCGCTTAAATCTAAAGTGGTTAAACGCGTTTAATTTTTAAATATGAATAAATCAATCGCCAAAATTATTAAGTCAAAAATTGAACTCATCCGCGAGCTGGGGGAAAAACGGCGCGCCCTGCGCGCTATCCGTTTTGGCGAGGCGGGCGCGCGGTCAAATAATGTTAAGGCCTCGGTGGGCTTGCGTCGCCAGATTGCTGTGCTACTCTCGGAGTTACCGATGGCTAAATAATTTTATGAAAACTCAAACTGAAAAATTAGGTCAAATTTTAGAAGGCGTGGTGGTGTCTGATAAAATGGCTAAAACCGTGGTGGTGGAGGTGAAGCGGTTTGTGAAGCATCCAAAGTACGGCAAGTTTATGAATATCAGTAAACACTACAAAGCGCACGATGAAACGAACGCCTTTAAAGTGGGGGATAAAGTAAAAATCCAGAGCACGCGACCACTTTCGCGCGATAAATTTTTTAAAGTGATAAATCCCGTTAACGGGATAAATTAATTATGATTCAACCACGCTCCATTGTAAAAATCGCTGATAATACTGGCGCCAAACTCGGACGCATTTTTAAAGTGCTTGGCGGTTCCCAGCGTCGTTACGCGCAAATTGGCGATTTGGTAATTATGTCGATTCAAACCGCCGAGCCGAAAAAAGCGGTGAAGAAAAAAGATGTGGTGCAAGCGGTGGTGGTGCGTCAAAAAAATGCCTTCCGCCGTCAGGACGGTTCATATTTGCGTTTTGATGAAAACGCGGTGATTATTTTGGATAAAGGCAAGAAGGAACCGATTGGCGCGCGCGTGTTCGGACCAATTCCGCGTGAACTAGCCGAACTTGGTTATCAAAAAATTGTGTCGCTGGCGCCCGAAATTGTGTAACGAATTATTATGAATCTTGAATTACAAAATACTGTTTTTGGAACCCTCTCGGAGCATGACCGGTGCGAGAGAGGTGAATTTTCAGCAGAAAATATCGCCGAGGGTGGAAAAAACAGATATTTCGTAATTCATAGTACGAATAAAAACGAATTATGAAATCAAGAATTAAAAAAGGCGATAATGTGATGGTGATTTCCGGCAAAGATTCTGGCAAAAAAGCCAAGGTTTTAAAAGTGTTTCCGAAAGACGGCAAACTTTTGGTGGAAGGAGTAAATGTGCAAAAGCGTCGCCAAAAACCTCGGAAGAGTGGTGAGAAAGGTCAAACGTTGGAAAAAGCTTTGCCGATAAATCTGGCCAATGTTTTGCCGTGGTGCACGAGTTGCGCCAAGGGCGTGCGAGTGGGCGCCAAAATCATTAAGAATAAAAAAGTACGGATTTGCCGTAAGTGTGAAAAAGAAATATAACCATGAGTTTAACTAAAGATAAAATTACTAAAGGGGAAGAGGCGCTCAAAAAAACTCTGGGCGTTAAAAGTGTGATGGCGTTACCGCGCATTATTAAAGTGGTGGTGAGCGTGGGCGTGGGAAAAATGCGTGAGAAAAAACAATTGGAATTGATTGCCGACCGGTTGGCTAAAATCACCGGTCAAAAAGCGGTGCCTCGTGGGGCAAAAAAGTCCGTGGCGTCTTTTAAAGTGCGTCAAGGTGAAACGGTGGGGATGATGATTACTTTGCGGGGCGCGCGGATGTGGGGCTTTTTAGATAAATTATTTAATGTGGCGGTACCGCGAATGCGCGACTTCCGTGGGTTTAGTGAATCATCGGTTTCCGACTCGGGGACTCTTTCGCTCGGCTTTCGCGAGCATACGATTTTCCCCGAGACGGCCGATGAAGAGGCCAAAGATATTTTTGGTTTTGGCGTTAGTATTGTCACCACCGCCAAAACTAAAACCGAAGCCCTCGCCCTTTTCCACACCATCAGCCTGCCATTTAAAAAGAATTAAGTTGCCTTTTAAGACATGGGAAAATTAAAGAAGCTGGCGATATTTGAGGGGAAGAAAATTCGGCGGATTTGGGACGAGAAAAAAGAACGGTGGTATTTCTCGGTGGTGGACATTGTTGACGCGTTGAGTGCGAGCGAAGACCCGAGAAATTATTGGAAGGTTCTAAAAAACCGGTTAAAACAAGAGGGTAGTGAGTTGGTTACAAAATGTAACCAACTGAAAATGCAAGCCACGGACGGTAAATTTTATCTAACCGACACGGCCGATACGGAAACGATGTTTCGGCTCATTCAATCAATTCCCTCACCGAAAGCGGAGCCGTTTAAGCTCTGGCTGGCTCGTGTGGGATACGAAAGGGTGGAGGAAACCGAGGATCCTGAGAAGGCTATTCAGAGAGCGTTGGTCACTTATCTTAAGAAAGGATATTCCAAAACGTGGGTTAATTTGCGTCTGAAAAGCATCGAAATCAGAAAAGATTTAACCAATGAGTGGAATGAGCGAGGAGTAAAAACAAACGGCGAGTTTGCGATTTTGACTGATGACATTTCTTTTGCTTGGGCGGGATTGAAGACTAAGGATTACAAGAAATTTAAGGATTTGAAGAAAGAAAATTTGCGCGACAATATGACCAATCTGGAATTAGTTTTGAATATGCTGGCGGAGACGGCAACAACGGAAATTTCCAAGAAACAAAAACCGGAGACTTTTCCGGAAAATCGACGCGTGGCGCGGGCAGGCGGGAGTATTGCCGGCAATGCTCGTAAACAGATTGAAGCCAAAACAGGCAAATCGGTTATTAGCGACAATAATTTTAAAAGATTGTCGGAAAGAAAAAAGCTGAAAAACTGAAGCATTTGTTGTATACAAATACAACCAAGACTGAGTTGTAGTTGATGCCGAGATTTTGATTGACTTCTTTAGGCTTTGTTGCTAGCATAAGGCACTATTTATGGCGAAAACATCGGTTAAAGCGCGGTCGGCTAAAAAGCCCAAATTCAGTTCCCGGATTACTCGGCGTTGTTTTCGTTGCGGTCGGAAGCGCGGGTTTATGAGAGACTTTACTTTGTGCCGAATTTGCTTCCGCGAATTGGCCAATGAGGGTAAAATCCCCGGGATTCGTAAATCTTCTTGGTAAAAATATTTTTATGATTCACGATCCACTTGCCAATATGTTAATCAGTTTAAAGAACGCCGCGCTGGTGAAAATCCCCAGTGTGGAGGTGCCGTTTTCCAATTTAAAATTAAGCGTCGCCGAAGTGTTGGCGAGTGAAGGTTATTTAACGCGCGTGGTGAAAAAAGGTAAAAAAATAAAAAAATTTTTAGAACTGGATCTGGCTTACAAAGCAACCGGTGAAGCCAAAATTAAAGAGGTGTTGCGAGTTTCCAAACCGTCGCGCCGAGTCTATTTATCGCTTAAAGAAATTATTCCGGTGCGGCGAGGGTTTGGTCGGTTAATTCTTTCCACCCCCAAAGGGATTCTCACTGGCGAACAAGCGCGCCGAGCGGGCGTGGGGGGCGAAGCTTTATTTAAAATTTGGTAATTTTATTTTTATGTCACGCTTAGCAAAAAAACCGATTATCATTCCTGAAAAAGTTAAAGTTGCCGAGGAGGCCGGCAGTTTAAATGTGACCGGCCCGCTCGGGAGTTTAATTTTAAAAATGCATCCCTTGGTAAATATTAAAATTTCTGATAAACAGATTGAGTTAAGTTCGGTGGGCAACTCCCTCCGCGCTCGCGCGCTACTCGGCACTTACGCTTCCCATCTTAAAAATATGGTGGCGGGGGTGGTGAGTGGTTATAAAAAGCAATTATTAATTGAGGGGGTGGGTTTTAAGGTGGCGTTGGTCGGCAACACTCTTACTTTCAATCTGGGTTTTTCACATCAAATAAAAGTGGAAGTGCCAAAGACGCTTAAGGTAACGGTTGATAAGGGTGAGATAAATATCTCGGGCGCTTCCAAAGAAGTGGTTGGTCAATTTTCCGCGGAAATTCGCGCGCTCAAAAAACCCGAGCCTTACAAAGGTAAAGGGATTCGTTATAGTGATGAAGTGATTTTGCGTAAGCAAGGTAAAAAGGTTGTCGCCTAAAGATTATTTATGATTAAACAAATTTCAAAAATTAAGCGTCGTCACAATCGGGTCCGGTCTAAAATCGCGGGCACTCTAGCGCGTCCGCGGTTGGCCGTGTTTCGTTCCAACAAACAAATTTTTGCCCAGCTAATTGATGATGATGCCGGCAAAACTTTAGTGGCGGTGAGTGCGACGGAAGTTAAAAAAAGCAAAGCCAAAATAACTTTGCCCGAGGGGATGCAAAAGTTCCGCAAAGTCAGCGAGGCTTATTTGGTCGGTAAAATTTTGGGTGAAAAAGCCTTAACCAAAAAAATTAACGTGGTAGCTTTTGACCGCGGGGGTAATCGTTACACTGGTCGGATTAAAGCGATCGCCGAAGGAGCGCGGGTGGCGGGTTTAAAATTTTAAATAATTTATTTATTCAAAAAATAAAAAAGGCCGAGAGGGTAGGGGCGGACGAGGGGGCATGGGTCGCCCCGCGCCTTCAGAGTATGACCACAAAATTCTAGATATCCGCCGAGTGACGCGCGTGGTGGCGGGGGGTCGGCGTTTCAGTTTCTCCATTGCCGTGGTCATTGGTAATAAAAAAGGCAAGGTGGGTTTGGGGGTGGGTAAAGGGGGCGATATTTCCGCTTCAATTGAAAAGGCGGTTAAGGATGCCAAAAAACATTTGATTGCAGTTCAGCTTACTAAAACCCAATCTATTCCTCATGAGGTTTATGCTAAATTTTCCAGTTCGCGGGTGGAGATTCGCCCCTCGCCGGGTCGAGGGATGGTGGCGGGTAGCGCCGTGCGGATGATTTTAGAATTACTTGGGGCTAAAGATGTGAGCGCGAAAATCTTTTCCAAAAGCAAAAACAAATTAAACAATGGTCGCGCCACGATGAAGGCGTTAGCTTCATTACCCACACACTAAATAATTTTTATGCAATTACACAATCTAAAACGCCAACGTGGCTTAAAAAGAAAAAAAGTGGTTGGTCGAGGCGGTAAACGCGGGACCACTTCCGGCAAAGGCACCAAAGGTCAAAAAGCGCGCGCTGGTCACCGCATTCGCCCTGAAATTCGCGATATGATAAAAAAATTGCCCCGTCTCCGCGGGCGCGGTAAAAACTATCTAAAAACTGTCACCTTGTTTGGGGCGGTGGTAAATTTAGCCGATATTGAACGCCACTTTAAAGTGGGTGAGACGGTTAATCCCGGCGCGCTTTTTACCGCCGGCTTAATCAATAAGGAGGGCGGGCGTTTGCCGAAAGTAAAAATTTTAGGCAAAGGGACACTTTCAAAAAAGTTAATTTTTAAAGATTGTGAATTTTCGCGCTCGGTGGCGCTCAAATTAGGTCATGAATAAATTTTGGTTAAAAATCAGATTAATTTTTGCTGACACGACGCTCAGGCGGAGGGTGCTTTTTACTGGTCTGGCTTTAATTCTTTTTCGTTTTACCGCGGCGATTCCTATCCCGGGCGTTAACACTAACCAGTTAAATAATTTACTTTCCGGTAACCAATTCTTGGGGCTCTTAAACATTTTTTCTGGTGGCGGTTTAAGCAATCTTTCTATTGTGATGCTTGGGGTTGGTCCATTTATTACCGCGTCAATTATTATGCAACTTCTGACGATTATGTTTCCGTCGCTGAAAGAAATGTATCAAGAATCGGGCGAGGCGGGTCGACGCAAATTCACCCAATACTCGCGAATTATTACTGTCCCCTTGGCGGCGCTTCAAGGTTTGGCGCTGATTAGTTTGTTGACTTCACAGGGCGTAATTGGGGTTTTGCCCTTGTCGCAAAAAATTGTGAACCTTGTAGTAGTGGTGGCGGGCGCGATTTTATTGATGTGGCTTGGTGAATTGATTAGCGAGTTTGGGATTGGCAACGGCACTTCACTTTTAATTTTTGCCGGTATCGTTTCTCAAATTCCCAGTAGCGTGGCACAAATCATTGCCACTTTTTCTGCGTCCGACAT